>CAXGVP010000208.1:0-6363 GCA_964013055.1 uncultured Albimonas sp. | reverse complement strand
CGCCCGCCCCACGGGCGCCCCGGGCTTGACCCGGGGCCTCTCGCGGCTCGCCGCGGGCGCTTCGGGTCGGGGTCAGGCCCCGGGTCAGGCCCGGGGCGCGCTTCTCAGCCCCGCGAGGGATCCTCGCGCCGCCAGCGGGCGAGGGCGAGATACCGATACAGCCCGTGCACGAACTTGCCGTAGGGCATCGACAGGAACAGGGCCAGCACCGCGCCCAGGTGCAGCGCCAGCATCGGGCCCAGCAGCGGCGTCGTGCGCAGCGCCATCAGGGCGAGCCCGCTCGCCCCGGTCAGCAGCAGGATGGCGAGGAACCCGACCTCCATCGAGCGGAAGCGGGGATCCGCGAGGTCCGGCAGCCGCTTCGCCTTCGCCCGCAGCAGGCCGACGGGGCCGATCACCAGCCCGATGCCCCCCAGCGTGCCGAGGATCTTGGGCAGGTCCCACAACGGATAGGGCGCGGGCCGGTCGAAGACGTAGTGGTAGACCGTCGCCACCGAGGTCGAGGCGAGGCACAGCAGGAAGCCGTAGAAGGTGAAGTGGTGCCACAGCCGCCGCCGGTCGTCCGGCTCCTCGCCCTCGTTCATGCAGCCCATGCCGCCGCCGTCGAGATAGCGCAGCGTCGCCGCATCGTGCCCCGCCCGCCCCAGCGCCAGCCCGTCGACCGGAGCGCCAGTGGCCTTCCAGAACGAGCGCGCCCCCATGAAGACCGCCAGCAGCATCCACGCGAACGCCGCCCCGAACAGCGCGACCATCGCCGCGTGGGGCATCAGCGCATAGAACAGCTCCGGCGAGCGGTGGGCGGTCCATAGCGCGCCCGGATCGCCCGCCGCGACGAACCCCGCGAGGAACAGCGCAGCGGCGACGGCCACGCCCACGACCAGCGCCGCGCCGTGGCGGCGGAACAGCGGGCGCAGGGCGGCGGGCCAGGCGTGGGCCTCGTAGCTGTCGTTCCTCACGCGGGCCAGCACCGCGGGCACGTTCACGTCGAACGCGTGCGGGGGCGAGAACTGGCAGTCGTGGTAGCAGGCCCCGCAGGAGTGGCAGAGGTTCGCGAGATACTGCAGGTCGCCGTCCGCGAAGGACCGGCGCAGCTCCATGGCGGGGAAGACGGCGCACAACCCCTCGCAGTAGCGACACGAGTTGCAGACGGTCATCAGCCGCTCGGCCTCGGCGAGGTCGGGGTCGCGCAAACCGGCGTCAGGGGAGGGGAGATCAAACGACATTGGCGGCCTCCGTGCCGGCGATGCGCCCGAAGACGGCGCCGATGGTCATGCCGATGCCGGCGGCGTAGCCCTGGCCCAGCACGTTGCCGGCCATGATCTCGCCGGCGGCGAAGAGGTTCTCGGATGGGGTCCCGTCGGCCATCACCATCCGGGCGTGGTCGTCCACCTTCACGCCGAGATAGGTGAAGGTGATGCCGGGGCGCACGGGGTAGGCGTGGAAGGGCGCCGTCTCGATCCGCTGGGCCCAGTTGGTTTTCTCGATCGCCAGCCCCTGCGTGCGATTGCCGTCGAGGTCGGTGTGGTCGAAGGGCTTTCCCCCCACCACCGCGGCGTTGAACTCGGAGACGGTGGCGGCCAGCGCCTCGGGGTCCAGCCCCAGTTTCTCCGCCAGCTCCGGGATCGTGGGGGCGGAGATCGCGGGGAACAGCGAGGGCATGAATTTCTCGAGGTTCGGCGCGTCGAAGACGATGTACGCGATCTGCCCGGGCTGCTCGGCGACCAGCCGGCCCCAGATGGCGTAGCGCTTGGGCCAGATGTCCTCGCCCTCGTCATAGAACCGCTGCGCGTCGGAATTGACCACGATGCCGAAGACCACGCAGTCGAGCCGGGTGATGATGCCGCCGTCGTAGCGCGGCGCGCGGGCGTCGATGGCGACCGCGTGGCACTGGGTGGGGTCGCCGATCTGCTGGACGCCGCCCTCGATCAGCATCTTCGTGACGGTCCCGCGGTTATAGGGGGTGCCGCGAATGAGAAAATTTTCCGCCCGCTCGCCCCAGCCTTCCTTGAGCCAGTCGAAGTTGCTTTCGAACCCGCCGCAGGCGGCGACGAAGGCGCGGGCCTCGATGCGCTCGTCGCGCCCGCCCCGGCGCACGGTGGCGGCGCGGAAGCGCGGGCCGTCGAGGTCGAGCGCCGTGACCTCGGCCTCGTAGCGGACCTCGACGCCCAGGGATTCGGCGGTGCGGTAGAGGGCGTTGAGCATCGAGCGCCCGCCCCCCAGGAAGAACGAGTTCGTCCGCCCCAGGCTGAGCGTGCCCCCCAGCGAGGGCTGGAAGCGCACCCCCTGCTCCTGGATCCAGTCCAGCATCGGCTTCGATTCGGCGATCATCATCCGGGCGAGCTCGGGCGTGGTGTTGCCCTGGGTGACCCGCATCAGGTCGTCGTAGAACTCTTCCTCGGGGTAGGGGCCCGAGAGCGTGTCGGTCGCCGCATCATGGGCGCAGCGCATGTTGCGGGTGTGGCGGGTGTTGCCGCCGCGGTAGAACTTCGGCGCAGCCTCCACCACCAGCACGGAACGCCCCGCCCGCCGCGCCGCGATCGCCGCGCACAGCGCCGCGTTGCCGCCGCCGGCCACCAGCACGTCCCACATGCGCGCCTCCCTGCATCCTCGTCGCCGGGGTTCCGGCGTTTGCGTATTCTCAGTATACTGAAATCGGCAGCACGCCAAGACGCGGGGCCGAGGAGAGCCGGATGACCAAACAGCCGGGCAGGGCGGCGATGGAAGACCTGGCCGCGATGGGCCCGCTGGGCTCGGGCGCGAGCCTGGGCGAGGCGGTGTTCGCGCGCCTGCGCGAGGCGCTGCGCCGCGGTCGCCTGCGCCCCGGCGACCGGTTGCGGGAGGAGGAGGTGGCCGCCGCCCTCTCGGTCAGCCGCACCCCGGTGCGCGAGGCTCTGGGGCGGATGCAGGCCCGCGACCTGCTGCGCCGCGGCGGCGGGCGGGGCCACGTGGTGCGCCGGCTGGAGGCGGCGGAGCGCGAACAGGTCTACGCCATGCGCGCGGTGCTGGAGGGGGCGGCGGCGGGCCTCGCCGCCCGCCACGCGGGGCCGGCGGACCTCGCGCTGCTCGAGGGGCTGCACGCCCGCTTCGCGGCCCTGCCGGGGGAGGCGGCGGCGGAGGCGGCGGAGCTGAACCGCGCCTTCCACGACGCCCTGCGCCGGGCGGCCGGCAATCCCTGGCTGGACGCCTCGCTGGAGGCGCTGGCGGACGCGATCTCGCTGCTCGGCCCCACCACCTTCACCGCGCCGGGACGGCATGCGGCGGTGATCGGGGAGCATGGGGCGATCCTGGAGGCGGTGCGCGACGGCCGCCCCGAGGCGGCGGAGGCCGCGGGGCGGCGCCACATCGAGGCGGCCCATGCCGCGCGCCGGCGTCTGCCGGGGGGCGAGGGGCGCGCCTGAGAGGGCGGACGGGCCGCCCGTGGCCGGCGGCTCGCCGGAGGCCCCGGATCAGGTCCGGGGCGCGCGCGGGGCGGGCGTTCGTCGGAAATCGGAAGGCGTGGAGGGGGGTGCAGGGCGGTGCTGAGACGTCGTCTCAGCTGCGCGCCGTCGGCTCAGGTCTCGCGCAGGCGGTTGCGCAGGGCCTCGAGCTTGGAGATCACCGCGCGGACCCGCTCGGAGTCGGGGCCCTCGGGGTCGGCCTCCGGCGCGGGCACGGCGGGGATGGGCTCGGGCGCGGGCTCGGGGGCGGCAGGGACCTCGGCGGCTTCCTCGAAGGGTTCGCCCAGCACCTCGGCGCCGCGGCGGACCACATGCTTCTGGCCGCGCTCCCGGAAGATCTTCTGGACGCCCTTGATGGTCAGGCCGTCCTCGTAGAGCAGCTCGCGGATGCCGACCAGCAGGGTGACGTCCTCGGGCCGGTAGTAGCGCCGCCCCCCGCCGCGCTTGATCGGGCGCACGGCAGGGAACTTCGACTCCCAGAACCGCAGGACGTGCGCGGGGACGTCGAGCGTCTCGGACACCTCCGAGATGGTACGGAACGCGTTGGGGGACTTGTCCATGTCAGGGCAGAGGGCCTCCGACCCCGGGGGGGCGGTCAGCCGCTCAGCGCGTCGTTGATCTTGTCCTTGAGGATGTGCGACGGGCGGAACACCAGCACCCGGCGCGGCTCGATCGGAACCTCCTCGCCGGTCTTGGGGTTGCGGCCCATGCGGGCGCCCTTCTGGCGGACCTGGAAGGTCCCGAAGGAGGAGATCTTCACCGTCTCGCCCTTCACGAGCGCGTCCGAGACATGGCCGAGGATGCTCTCGACCAGCTCGGCGGATTCGTTCCGCGAGAGACCTACCTCGCGGTAGACGGCCTCGGTCAGGTCGAGCCGGGTGTGGGTCTTGTTCGCCATCCGCGCCTCCTGCGCCCCCTGTGCAAAGCCGTCGCCGCGGGGCCGGAAGGGCCGGCCGCTGACGAGCGTTGGCGAGAGGGTAGGCCGCTCGGGATTTCAGAGTCAATGTCAATGACTTGGAGACGGCTGCGCAGAGCGCCTCTGAGCCCCGCCGCGCAGGGCGTCGGCTCCCCTGCGGAAAGGCCCGTCCCGAACGGAAACGCCCGCCCCCGGAGGCCGGGGGCGGGCGTCGAAAACGCTTGCGGGACCGGGGCGCAGGGCCCCGCGGGCGTCACCAGCGCATCAGCGCGGCGCCCCAGGCGAGGCCGCCGCCGATGGCCTCCATCAGCAGCAGGTCGCCCTGGCGGATGCGGCCGGCCTGCACCGTCTCGGACAGCGCCAGCGGGATCGAGGCGGCCGAGGTGTTGCCGTGGTTGTGCACGGTCATCACCACCTTCTGCATCGACAGCCCGGTCTTGCGCGCCGTCGATTCGATGATCCGGGAGTTCGCCTGGTGGGGCACCATCCAGTCGATGTCCTCGGCGGTGGCGCCAACGGAATCCATAGCCTCGTGAGCCACTTGCGCGAGCTTGTTCACAGCGTGCTGGAACACGCGCTGGCCCTGCATCCGTACGCAGCCCGCCCGCCCGGTCGAGGACGGGCCGCCGTCGACATACAGCAGGTCGTGGTGGGCGCCGTCGGAATGCAGCTTCACCGACATCACGCCGCGGTCGGCCAGCGTGCCGGCCCCGGGCTCGCCCGAGAGGATCAGCGCCCCGGCCCCGTCGCCGAACAGCACGCAGGTCGAGCGATCGGTCCAGTCGAGGATGCGCGAGAAGGTCTCGGCCCCGATCACCATCACCGTCTTCGCCTGGCCCGACTGGATCAGCGAGTTGGCCATCCCCACCGCGTAGATGAAACCGGCGCAGACCGCCTGAACGTCGAAGGCGAAGCCGTTGGTCATGCCCAGCGCGTGCTGCACGCGCGTGGCAGTGGCGGGGAAGGTCTCGTCCGGCGTGGCGGTCGCCAGCACGATCGCGTCGAGGTCCGACGCCTCCAGGCCCGCCGCCGCCAGCGCGCGCTGCGCGGCGGGAATGGCGAGGTCCGACGTCTTCTCGTTCGGGGCCGCGAAATGGCGCCGCTCGATGCCGGATCGGGTCTTGATCCACTCGTCGGAGGTCTCGAGGGTCTTCGCGAACTCGGCGTTCTCGACGACCCGCTCGGGGAGATGGTGGCCGCAACCCAGCGGGACGGCGCGCGTTACGGTCATCCTGTGGTCTTTCCGCTCCTGTCCGAATCCGCGCCGGCAGTGTTCCGGGCCGGGAAGGCGTTTGCAACCTGTTCGGCCACCTTACCTTGGAACCCCGAGAGCCCCATGGTCGCAGCCAGCTTTATCGCCGAGGCGACGGCGGTCGCATCCGCGGACCCGTGGCTTTTGACCACCGATCCGTTCAGTCCCAGGAACACCCCGCCGTTCACCTGACGAGGATCTATGCGTTTCGAGAGCCGGCGCAAGGAGGTCCAGGCCGCCAGCGCGCCGAGGCGCGACAGCCAGGTGTGGCGGAACGCCTCCTTCAGGCTGTCGGAGATCAGCTTCGCGGTGCCCTCGGCGGTCTTCAGGGCGATGTTGCCGGTGAAGCCGTCGGTGACGATCACGTCCACGCGATCCGAGAGGATGTCGGTCCCCTCGACGAAGCCGATGTAGGAAAAGCCGGCGCCGGGTCTTATGGCGGCGGCCGAGATCATCTCGGCGGCGGCATGCAGATCCTCGCCGCCCTTCGATTCCTCGGAGCCGACGTTGAGCAGGCCGACGCGGGGCCGGTCGATCTTCAGACCGAGACGGGCGTATTCCGCCCCCATCACCGCGTATTGGGCGAGGTTCTTGGGCTCGGCCCGGATGTCGGCGCCGACGTCGAGCACGATGTTGTAGCCCGCCGGCCCGCGGGAGGGCCAGAACACGCCGATGGCGGGCCGGTCGACGCCCGGCGCCCGCCGCAGCGCCAGCATCGCCAGCGCCATCAGCGCGCCGGTGTTGCCGCAGGAGACCGC
>CAXGVP010000207.1:0-6363 GCA_964013055.1 uncultured Albimonas sp. | reverse complement strand
CCCATGTCGGAATGGTCCATCTGGGCGCCGCCGCTCATCGCGCCCTGGCCCATGGCCCCATGGCCCATGGCGCCGTGATCCATCCCCTCCATCATGCCCATGTCGGCCATGGTCAGGCGCGGGGCGGGACGCAGGTCGGGGATCTCGGCCGTCATGCCTTCGCGCGGGGCCAGCGTGCCGCGGGCCATGGCGGTGCGGCCCATGGATTCGCCCAGCACCGAGTAGGCGCGGTCCCCGGTCGGGCGCACGATCACGTCATAGGTCTCGGCCACGCCCAGGCGCAGCTCGTCCACCACCACCGGCAGCACGTCGTTGCCGTCGGCGGCGACCACGGTCATCTTCAGTCCCGGGATGCGGACGTCGAAATAGGTCATCGCCGAGCTGTTGATGAGCCGCAGCCGCACCCGCTCGCCCGGCTTGAACAGGCCGGTCCAGTTCCCCTCGGCGTCCCGCCCGTTGATCATCGGCGCGAAGCCCTGCACGTCCTCGACGTCGGTGGGCATCATGCGCATGTCGCCCCACGCCGCGCGGTCGGCCAGCGCCGCGCCCAGGCCCTTGTCGCCGGCGTCGGACAGCATGTCGAACAGGGTCCGCTGCTTGCGGTTGTAGTAGTCGGCCGAGAGCTTGAGGTTGCGGAACACCCGATCCCCGGAGTGGGGATGCTTGTCGGTGAACTGCACCACGTAGTCGCGGTCATAGCGGTAGGGTTCGCGCGTCGTCGGCTCGATCACGATCGCCCCGTAGGCGCCGTCCGGCTCCTGGAAGCCGGAATGCGAATGGAACCAGTAGGTCCCGCTCTGCACGATGGGAAAGCGGTAGGTGAAGGTCTCGCCCGGCTTGATGCCGGGGAAGCTGATGCCGGGCACGCCGTCCTCTTCGAACGGCAGGATCAGCCCGTGCCAGTGGATCGAGGTGTCCTCGGACAGGTTGTTGGTCACCCGGATCGTCACCTCCTCGCCTTCCTTGAACCGGAGGACGGTGGGGATCTGCGAGCCGTTGTAGCCGATGCCGGACTTGGTGAAGTCGGCGGTTTCGATGCGGACCGGATCGACGGTGATGTCGTAGGTCCCGGCAAGGGCGGCGAACGGGGCCAGGGCGGCCGTCGCCAGCGCGAGCGTGCGCGCCAGACCAGATGGCGTCATGGTCGGTTTCCTGATGTTGGGGGCGTGGGGACCGACGCGCCGTGCGGGCGCGTCGGTCCGTCGTCACGTCAGTGGTCGATCGCGACCGAGCCGACCATGCCGGACTGGTAGTGTCCCGGCACGTTGCAGGCGAATTCGATCGCCACGTCGGCGTCCTTGGGGAAGGTCCACACGATCTCGCCGGACTTGCCCGGCTCCAGCAGCACGCTGTTGGGATCGTCGTGCATCCCGTGGCCCATCGAGGCCTGCATCGCCTTCGCGGCCGCCATGTCGACGTGATCGGGCATCAGCACGCCGTGCTGCATCATCATCATCATTTCGTCCTGATGAGACTCATGCATCTCGGCCGTGCCGATGTTGAACTCGTGCACGAACTCGCCTTCGTTCCTGATCCGGAAGCGGACGGTCTCGCCCGCCTTCACCTCGATCGTCTCGGGCTCGTAGTAGTTGTCGTGCAGGGTCACCTCGATCGTGCGCGAGGCGGCCGAGGCCTTGCCCGGCATGCCGGTCGGCGAGGCGCCGTGGCCGCCGTCGTGGGAACCGGAGGCGAAGGCGGCGACGGGAGTCGCCACGACGGCTGCCGCCGCAAGGCGCAGCAGGTTGGATTTCAGCATGTTGTCCTCATTGAAGCTGAAGGTCGGTGACGAAAGCCCTGGGAAGGGCGTTCGGCCGTTCAGCTTCGCGGAGGCGGCGTATCGAGGTCGGGACTTGCGAGCTCCGCCAGCTCGGTCGATGCGGACGGATGTCGGATCGGACAGGGCGCCGGTTCGAAACGCTGACCGGTCTGGCCTGGCGGCAACGCCGTCGCGCAATGGGCGATCGACATGTCGCAGACGCCGCTCTCGGGGGTCATGTGATGACCCGCGTGCGCCATCCGCTCGGCCGTCGTCGCTCTGGGCGCGGCGTCATGCGCAGATGCGCCCGACAGGCCGCCCGCGCAGAGCGCGACGACGATCGACAGAACGAGGAGGAGGCGGGCGACGATGGACACGACGCGGAAGATAGAGGTTCCCCCTGGTGGAAGGTCAAGAGCATTTTAGCGGACGCCCGAAGACAACCGCAGGCGGCCTGTTGCGGCTCCATCGCCGCCCGGCGGTGGGGCGTCGTCGCCTCCTCGCGCACCGGCCCGCAGCGGCTGGTCGTCGAAATCGTTTCGTCGCGAATACTTGGAGATGCTTGGCCAGATCGAAGATGAGATGGGGTCGATTTCGGATAATCGCGAGAACTTGAGCGGCAGACCCTACGGGCGGGTGTTACAGCCGCGCCGACGACCGCAACGGTCGCCAGATCCCGAATCGAAGATTGGGAGAAGACCCATGAGACCCCTCCAGACATCCGCCCTCGCGATCATCCTGACCGCCGTCGGCGCGTTCAGCGCCGTCGCGCAGACCCAGGGCGGCGGGATGATGACCCCGCCCGCGCGGCAGCCTGGCGCGCCGACGATGATGCAAGGTTCAGGCGGGATGCAGCCCGGCGGAATGCAGCACGGACAGATGCAGGGCGGCGGCGGAATGCAGCCCGGACGGATGATGGGCGGCGATGGCCCGATGACCGACTGCCCTGCCATGGCCGGCGGCGACGGGTCGATGATGATGGGCATGATGGGCGGCATGATGGGCGACGGCCAGGGACCGCGGGGCGGCCGGATGGGTCCGCCGCCGATGATGATGCGCATGATGTTCGCCATCGCCGACGCGGACGGGAACGGATCCATCTCCCTCGAGGAGATGCAGGAGATCCACGCCCGGATGTTCCGCGCCATCGACGCCGACCACGACGGCGGCGTCACCCCGCAGGAGATGCGCGCCTTCATGCATCCCGGAGCACCGGCCGCGGGCGCCGAGGCGAAGCCGGCTGAATAGCGCGGCGAGATCGGCGCGCACAGGCTGGACCCGCGCGCCGATCCGGACCATCGAAAGGGGCCGGGCCGCCGCATCTTGCCATCCGTCGCCGGCAGCCGGCATGCGCGGGCAGAAGCTCCCTGCAAGGACCTGGACCGCGCGGTGATCAGAAGGGACGCAAGATGACGCTTCCATCGCGGCGAGACCTGCTCGCCCTCGGCGGCGGCGCCGGCGTGGCGCTCGCCTTCGGCCGCCCGCTCGCCGCGCAGAGCGCCTCGCCCGCGGCGCTGACCGCCCGCGAGGCGGAGGTTCAGCTCGCCCCGCCCGCCTACCCTGCGACGCGGATCTGGGGCTATGACGGCGCCCTGCCGGGCCCGGTCATCCGGGTCGCGCAGGGCGGGCGCGTGACGCGCCGGCTGGTCAACGACCTGCCGCAGCCGACCTCGGTCCACTGGCATGGGCTGCGGATCGACAACGCCATGGACGGCGTCGCCGGCCTGACCCAGGACCCCGTCGCCCCGGGCGGGACGTTCGACTACGACTTCGTCGTGCCGGATGCGGGAACCTACTGGTATCACGCGCACAACCGCTCGTCCGAGCAGGTGGCGCGCGGCCTCTACGGCGCCCTCGTCGTCGAGGAGGCCGAGGCCCCCGAGACGGACCGCGACGAGGTCCTGGTCCTCGACGACTGGCTGCTGGATCCCCAGACGGGCCAGATCGACGCCGACTTCCTGTCCCGCCACAGCCGCAGCCACGCCGGTCGGCTCGGCAACCTGATCGCGACCAACGGGCGCCACGACCATGCGATCGAGGTGCGCCGCCACGAGCGTCTCCGCCTGCGCCTGGTCAACGCCGCCAACGCCCGCATCTTCCAGCTGGCGCTTCTCGGGCTGGAGGGGTGGATCGTCGCCCTCGACGGCATGCCGCTCGAGGCCCCCGCCCCGGTCGCCGAGACCCTCCTGCTCGGGCCCGGCCAGCGTGCGGACCTGATCGTCGACGTCGTCGCCGAGCCGGGCGAGGACGCTCACCTGGTCCGCGTCGAGCGCGGCGAGGGCTTTTCGCAGTCGCGTTTCCCGGTCGTCGGCGTCGCCTCCGATGCGCGCCGGGACGCGCCCGCCGCCCTGCCGCAGAACCCCAGAATGGCGCCGCCCCGCATCGCCGAGGCCCGCCGCCTGCACCTGGAGATGAGCGGCGGCGCGATGGGCCGCCTTGACGCCGCGGTCCTCGACGGTCGCCGGCAAAGCTTCGGGCAGATGGTCGAGGCGAACCAGTTCTGGGCGTTCAACGGCACGGTCGGCATGACAGGGGCGCCGCTGGCCGAACTGGCGCGCGACGAGCCGGTCCGTCTCTCGATCCGCAACGACACCGCCTTCCCGCACGCGATGCACCTGCACGGCATGCACTTCCGCGAGATCGCGGCCGACGGAACCCTCGGCCCCCTGCGCGACACCACCCTGCTCCAGCGCGGCGAGACCCGCGAGATCGCCTTCGCCGCCGACAATCCCGGCGACTGGCTGTTCCACTGCCACATGCTCTCTCACGCGGAGTCGGGAATGATGACCTGGCTGAAGGTGACCTGAGCTATGCTGCGGCCGAGTCGCGGCCTCCGCGTCCCTGCGCTCTGGGTTCTCTTCAGGGGTGAGGGCCTGCGTCGCCTCTCCGACCATCGTCGGACCAGGACCCGCCACGATGGAGATGCGCGACGTCGCGGATCCGGGATGCGATCGACGGACTGCTTCCCGTCCAGCGCGATTCAGACCGGGACAGGCCCCGCCTCGGCCTATTGCGCCACGCCATGGTCGCAGTTCGACCAGTCGATATGCGGCCGGGATGCCTGTTGCGGAACCAGATCCGGCGACTTCGCGACGTGAGGAAGGTCAAACTCGCGATCGACAGCCGGGAGGCCTTCCATCGCGACCTCGGACCGAGGCGATATCTGCCGCTGCGCAAGGCACGCCAACACACGTCATCTCGCTCGGCGAGGGCAGTATGCCGCCGATCGCCTGAAATCGCCCCCCTGACCGGACATTGAGGCAAAGCGCAGCGAACGACTGCTTTCCGCCCCGAGCGACCAGGTCGCCTTGCGGCCCGAAGCTGCCATCCGTCCAAGATGCAGCGAGTGTCGCCTTCCCGCCCGGAAGCCGAAGCAAGAACTGCATCTTAGCCCAGGGCTGCGGGTGGGCCACGGGTTTGCCAAGGGTCGCCCATCCTGCAAAGGCCGAACCGGCCAGCACTCCCCAAAAGCAGTACGACAGGGGTGATGACGCAGGCGAAGCAAGCTTGGCAGGCGCAGGTCACGCTTCGTGGCCGCCGCCGACATCAATTCCGAGCGCGGCGCGCTGCCGGTCCCATTCGACCGGCATCGGCTGGACGAGCCGCGCCAGCGTGACCACGGCCCCCTGCTCGCCCGCCAGGATCGCCTGCACGATGTCGGGCGCGAGAAACGCCAGCCGCAGGACGCGGGTCAGGTACGACGGCGCGATCTTTTCGCGCTCCGCAAGTTCGGCGAGGGTCATGACCTCGCCGGACTCCAGCATCCGCTTCCAGCGGAACGCCCGGGCCAGCGCCTTGATCAGCGTGTCGTCGGTCCGACGCGGTTGGGCGGCGCCCTCCGGCAGCAACATCTGCTTGCGCCCTCCCTGCTTCGCCACCCGGTACGGCACGTGCAGCGTCACCGTGTCGGGAACCCGGGTCATGCCGCCTCGCCCACCCGCATCTCCCGCGCGAGACCGACGAGGCCGTTGACCCGGAGCCGGATGTCCAGCCCGTCCGGGGCGATGTCGATGCGCTCGACGAGCAAGGCCACGATGCGCGCCTGCTCGGCGGAGAAGAGCTCGTCCCAGAGCGGGTCCAGCTGGTGCAGGGCGTCCCGCACCTCGATCTCGGCGATGTCGCCATCCTGCTTCCGCGCGGTCTTCCAGGTCCCGGCCACGATCTCCGGCTGACGGAACACGGCGCGGAGACGGTCGACGACGGCGGTTTCAATCTCGCCGGCGGGGAGACGGCCGACCGGGCACGCCCCCGCCCCGTGCTTCAGCACCGACTGGCTGACGTAGTAGCGATAGAGCCGGTGGCCCTTGCGGGTGTGGGTCGGCGAGAAGGCCGCGCCGTCAGGGCCGAACAGCAGGCCCTTCAGCAGCGCCGGCGTGTCGGCGCGGGTCCGGGCGGCGCGCTTGCGGGGGCTCTCCTGCAGGATGGCCTGGACCTTGTCCCAGGTCCCCCGGTCGATGATGCCGACGTGTTCGCCGGGGTAGCCCTGCCCCTTGTGCACCGCCTCGCCGATGTAGGCGCGGTTGTTCAGCAGCCGGTAGAGGTACTTCTTGTCCATCCGGTTGCCGCGCGGTGTGCGCAGGCCGCGCGCCGCCACCTCCCGCGCCAGC
>CAXGVP010000206.1:0-6398 GCA_964013055.1 uncultured Albimonas sp. | reverse complement strand
CCGCGCCGCGCGCCGTTCCGACATCGCCATCGTCGGCCCCGCCGGCGGCGACGGTCCGGCCGGAGAGGCCGCCGAGGCCGCCTTCGAGGGCGCGCTGTTCGGTTCCGGCCGCCCGGTGCTGATGCTGCCCGAGGGCTGGTCGAAGCCGGTGGGCACGAAGGTCATGCTGTGCTGGGACGGCAGCCATGTCGCCGCCCGCGCCCTGCAGGACGCGATGCCCTTCATCAAGGCCGCGGGCGCCGTCACCGTCGCCATCGTCGACCCGGAGCCCGGCGTCGACGGCACCGGCGAGGAGCCGGGCGCCGACATCGCCACCGTGATCGCCCGCCACGGCGTGAAGGTGGAGGTCAAGACCATGGCCCGCGCCGGCGCCTCGGTCGCCGAGCGCCTGATGGCCACGGCCGAGGAGATGGGCGCCGACCTGATGGTGATGGGCGGCTACGGCCACTCGCGCCTGCGGGAGGCGATCTTCTCCGGCGTCAGCCGCTCGGTGCTCGAGGCGCCCGGCGTGCCGGTCCTCGTCTCGCACTGAGGCCCGTCACGGCCCTCCGGGGCCGCCGATCCGCGGCCCGCGCCTCCCGGCGCGGGCCGTTTCCATTCGCGTCGGGCCCCCGCCCCGGCAGGGCGGGTCCGGCGGCCGCGACAGGATGCGCCGCCGCAAAAGGGGGCGCCCTTCGTTCATCTGCTTGCGGGCTCGCCGGGCGGCGTGCCTAATGCCTCCGCTGTCGGCAGAACCACCGCGAAAGGGGCCCCCGATGATCCGATTCCGCACGCTCGCCTTCGCCGCCGCGACGCTCGTCGCAGCCGGCGCGGCCCATGCCCAGACCAAGATCGCCTTCGCCAACGACTGGAAATGGGAGGGCCCCGCCGCCCCGTTCCTGCTGGCGCTCGACAAGGGATATTTCGAGGAGGCCGGCCTCGACGTCACCATGGACACCGGCAAGGGCTCGCTCGACGCGATCCCGCGCGTGGCGGCGGGCACCTACCAGATGGGCGCCGCCGACATCAACACGCTGATCAAGTTCCGCGACCAGAACCCCGACCTGGACGTGAAGGCGATCTTCATGATCTACAACCAGCCGCCCTTCGCTGTGGTCGGGCGCAAGTCGCTGGGCATCGAGACGCCCAAGGACCTCGAGGGCAAGATCCTCGGCGCCCCGGCCCCCGACGGCGCCTACGCCCAGTGGAAGGCCTTCACCAAGGCCAACGGGATCGACGCCGAGAAGGTGACCATCGAGAACGTGGGCTTCCCGGTGCGCGAGCCGATGCTGGCCCAGGGCAAGGTCGACGCGATCACCGGCTTCAGCTTCTCGTCCTACATCAACCTCAAGGCGAACGGCGTGCCGGCCGAGGACATCTCGGTGCTGCTGATGACCGAGAACGGGCTCGACCTCTACGGCAACGTGGTGCTGGTGAACCCCGCCTTCGCCGAGGAGAACCCCGAGGCGGTGAAAGCCTTCCTCTCGGCCCTGGTGAAGGGCTTCAAGGAGACCGTCTCCGACCCCGCCGCGGCGGTGAAATACGTCACCGCCCATAACGACGTGGCCCGCGAGGAAGTGGAGCTCGAGCGGCTGGAGATGGCGCTGAAGGACAACATCGTCACCGACGAGGTGCGCGCCAACGGCCTCGGCGGCGTCGACATGGAGCGGCTGACCAAGTCCATGGACCAGATCGCCGACACCTACGACTTCACCGCCCGCCCCGCGGCCGAGGACATCTTCGACCCGTCGTTCCTGCCCCCCGCCGAAGAGCGGATGCTGGACTGATCGCGGTCCCGGAGCCCCGACGATGAGCTTCGTCGAGATCGCCGACGTCGCCCTGCGCTACGCCCCCCAGGGCGCGGCGGAGGGGACGCTCGCCGTGGACGGCCTCTCCCTCTCGGTCGAGAAGGGGGAGTTCGTCGCCGTCGTCGGGCCTTCGGGCTGCGGCAAGTCCACGCTGATGAAGCTCGCCACCGGGCTGAACTTTCCGACCCGCGGGTCGGTCTCGGTGGCGGGGAAGCCGGTGAAGGGGCCGGTGTCGATCGCCGGCATGGCCTTCCAGAACCCGGTGATGCTGCCCTGGCGACTGACCCGCGACAACGTCCTGCTGCCGCTGGAGGTGGTGCAGCCCCACCGCCGCCAGATGCGCGCCCGCAAGGCCGAATACCACGCCAAGGCGGACGCCCTGCTGGCCTCCGTCGGGCTGGAGGGGGCGGGGGACAAGTATCCCTGGCAGCTCTCCGGCGGGATGCAGCAGCGCGCCAGCCTGTGCCGCGCGCTGATCCACGAGCCCGAGCTGGTGATGCTGGACGAGCCCTTCGGCGCGCTCGACGCCTTCACCCGCGAGGAGCTGTGGTGCGTGATGCGCGACCTCCACGCCCAGAAGAATTTTACGACGATCCTCGTCACCCATGACCTGCGCGAGGCGGTGTTCCTCGCCGACCGGATCTTCGTGCTCTCGGCCCGCCCGGGCCGGGTGATCAAGGTCCGAAACGTGGATCTTCCGCGGCCCCGCCCGCTGGAAGTGACGTATGAAAAACAGTTCACCGACATCGTGCACGAGCTGCGCGGCCTGATCGCGGAGGCCCGCCAGTGAGCGACGCCAGCGAAGAGGCGGTCGTCGCCGCCTACAAGTCCGACCCCTGGGTGCGCCTCGCCCCCTGGGTCTGCACCATCGGCCTGTTCGTGGTCTGGGAGCTCGCGGTCCGGGTCCTGGACGTGCCCTACTACATCCTCCCCGCCCCCACCTCGGTCGCCTACGCGGCCTACGAGTTCGCGGGCGGGCTGCTGGAGAACTCCCTCCAGACGCTGTGGACCACCGTGGCGGGCTTCGGCCTCGCCATCGTCTTCGGCCTGGCGCTCGGCCTCTTCATCGGCTGGGACCGGCGGATCTATGCCGGGCTCTACCCGCTGATGATCGGCTTCAACTCGATTCCGAAGGTGGCCGTGGTGCCGATCCTGGTGCTGTGGTTCGGCACCGGCTGGCTGCCGGCGGTGCTGACGGCCTTCCTGATCTCCTTCTTCCCGATCGTGGTGAACGTGGCCACGGGGCTCGCCACCATCGAGCCGGAGATGGAGGACGTGCTCCGCGCGCTCGGCGCCAAGAAGCTCGACATCATGACCAAGGTCGGGATCCCGCGGTCGCTGCCCTATTTCTTCGGCTCGCTGAAGGTGGCGATCACGCTGGCCTTCATCGGCTCGGTGATGTCCGAGACGGTGGCCGCCAACGCCGGCGTCGGGCACATGATGCTGACCGCGCAGGCGAATTTCGAGGTGCCGCTGGTCTTCGCCTGCCTCATCGCGCTCGCCATCGAGGGGATCGTGATGTACGCGGTGATGGCCTGGCTCGAGAAGCGGATGACCGGCTGGGCGCACCGCTCGGGCTTCAACCGCTGAGGCCGACTTGCCGCCCTGACTTGCTCCCGGGCGCGGTCGCGAGTAGCTTCCGCGCTCCCCTTCCGCCCCGACTCGGAAAGCCGACATGCTCGACGACGACGACAACGATTTCTCGACCACCACCGTTTCGGCCGGCCAGCTTCGCGCCATCGTCGAGCGCATCGAGCGGCTGGAGGAGGAGAAGAAAGAGGTCTCCGAGCAGATCAAGGAGGTCTACGCCGAGGCCAAGGGCAACGGTTTCGACGCCAAGACGCTGCGGAAAATAGTGGCCCTGCGCAAGAAGAAGCCCGAGGAGCGCTCCGAGGAGGAGGCGATGCTCGAGCTCTACATGAACGCGCTGGGGATGCTGCCGGGCTGACCCGCCTGGCGCATTGAAATGCGCCCTGCAGAAGCGGCGCATTGAAAGGCGCTCTGCAGACGCGGCGCATTGAAAGGCGCCCTGCAGACGCGGCGCATTGAAATGCGCCCTACCGATGCGGCGCATCGAAATGCGCCCTGCGACCGCGGCGCGACCGAACGCGCCGACCTCCGGCGCCCCTGGGCGCCTCGCCTGAGCGGGCGCGCGGCATGCGCGCCCTTTCTCTTTCCCGCCCCCGACCCGTTCCCGCCCCCGACCCGTTCCCGCGCAGCCTCCCGCGAAATCTGAGGACCTCTCCCCATGACCCGCACCCGCGGCCTGATCATCGGCGCCATCGCCATGACGGCGACCGTCGTCGCCTCCAACATCCTCGTGCAGCACCTGCTGGGCGACTGGCTGACCTGGGGGGCGCTGAGCTATCCGGTCGCCTTCCTGGTCACCGACCTGACCAACCGCGCGCTGGGCGCGAAGGCGGCGCGGCAGGTGGTGCTGGCGGGCTTCGCGGCAGGCGTCGCCTGCTCGCTGGTCGCGGCCGGGTTCGGGGCCACGACGCTGCGCATCGCGGTGGCCTCGGGCCTCGCCTTCCTGGTGGCGCAGATGCTCGACGTCGGCGTCTTCGACCGGATGCGGGGGGAAAGCTGGTGGCGCGCGCCGCTGGCCTCGTCGCTGGTCGGCTCGGCGGCGGACACGGCGATCTTCTTCTCGGTGGCCTTCGCGGGCGTGTTCAGCCCGCTGGCGCCCTGGGACGACGTCGCCTGGGCGAACGAGGCGGTCCCGGTGCTGGGGCTGACCGGCTCGGCCCCGCTGTGGGTGAGCCTGGCGCTGGCGGACTTCGCGGTGAAGATGGCGCTGGCGCTGCTGGCGCTGGCTCCGTTCCGCGCGGCGATGGCGCTGATGCGCGCGCCCGCGGCGCGGGACGCCTGACCGCGGGGCGGCTCACGATCCGCGTGATCCTCCGAATTTTTCTCTGGACCGGAACGGCATGCGGGCGCATGCTCGTCCTCAAGTTCAACCGAAGGAAAGGAGGTGATCCAATGTCGAGTGGCACGTTGGAGCTGAAGGTCGGGTTCACGTCTGAGGTGATCGCCTAAGGG
Source organism: uncultured Albimonas sp. (assembly GCA_964013055.1). Lineage (GTDB taxonomy): Bacteria > Pseudomonadota > Alphaproteobacteria > Rhodobacterales > Rhodobacteraceae > Albimonas. Next base: position 1,569 of record CAXGVP010000206.1, on the reverse strand, counting down.
GCAGCCTCCTTTTCCGACGCTTCGGGCGCGAGGGGTTCAGTCCCTGCCCGCCTGAGGCTCCACGGCTCACGGGACCGCGGCGAAAGCCGCGGTCCTTCCGTTTTTGCGGGGTCGGGTCCGCGTCGCCGGCGCCGTTTCCGGGGGCGGTTCCGCCCGCGCGCCCTTGCAGCTTCGCCCGCGGGATGCATCCTGCACGGCGACCCCGCCTCCGATCCCTGCGAACCCCCATGCTGCGCATCACCGACGCCGTCTCCATCGCCGACTGGGAGCTGACCGAGCAGTTCACCCGCGCCTCCGGGCCCGGCGGGCAGAACGTCAACAAGGTCTCCTCCGCCGTCGAGCTGCGCTTCGAGGCCGAGCGCTCGCCCCATCTGCCCGCGGACGCCAAGGCGCGGCTGCGCCGGCTGGCGGGGCGGCGCTGGACCGCGGACGGGGCGGTGATCATCCGCGCCGAGACCCACCGCTCCCAGGCCCGCAACCGCGAGGAAGCGCGCGAGCGTCTGGCCGAGCTGATCGAGAAGGCCCTGCACCGCCCCAAGCGGCGGGTGGCGACCAAGCCGACGCTGGGCTCGAAACGAAGACGCCTCGCCGCGAAGACGCGGCGAGGCGAGGTCAAGGCGCTCAGGCAGGCGCCCGGGTCGGATGAATAGCCCCGGCTTACGCGGCGCGGGAGAGGTGCTTTCCTTCCAGCACCTCCTCGGCGATCTTGGCCACGAACGCCTCGAGGTCGTCGGGCTTGCGCGAGGTGACGATGCCCTCGTCGCAGATCACCGCCTCGTCCTCCCAGCGCGCGCCGGCGTTGATCATGTCGGTGCGGATCGAGGCGAAGGAGGTGGCGCGGCGGCCGCGCACGACGCCGGCCTCGATCAGCAGCCACGGCCCGTGGCAGATCGCGGCGATGGGCTTCCTGGCGTCGTGGAACGCCTTGACCAGCTCCACCGCGGCAGGGGTGGCGCGCAGCAGGTCGGGGTTGATCTGGCCGCCGGGCAGGACGAGGGCGTGGAACGCGTCATGGGTCGCGCCGTCGAGCGGGCCGTCGACCTCGGCGCTCTCGCCCCAGTCGGCGCCTTTCCAGCCGCGGATCGGGCCGCTTTCGGGAGAGATCACCTGAACCTCGGCGCCCATCTCGCGAAGACGGTCGCGCGGGACCAGCAGCTCGGACTGCTCGAAGCCGTGGGTGGCGAGGATGGCGATGCGCTTGCCGGCGAGGTCGGCCATGGGAGCCTCCGTTCGTTGCAATCGGGTCTGGTCCTGAGGTGCGCGGGATCGGCGGGGTTTCAACCGGCGCCGAAGAATGGCCCGGAAACCGTCACGATGGCTCCGCCGCGGGGAAAGGGGGCCCGATGAGCGACGACCGGCCCGGTCCCGACTGGGATGCGAAATACGCCGCCGCCCGGGGCGGCCTGTTCGGCGAGGCGGCGAACGCGTGGCTGGCGATGTGCCTGGCCCGACCGGGGGTCGAGGCGGGCTCGGCGCTGTGCCTGGCCGACGGGGACGGGCGCAACGGGACCTGGCTTGCGGCGCAGGGGGTGGCGGTGAGCGCCGTCGACCTCTCGGCCGAGGCCACCC
>CAXGVP010000205.1:0-6413 GCA_964013055.1 uncultured Albimonas sp. | reverse complement strand
GGAAATACCGACGCCGAAAACCGGCCTTCGATACAGCGCAGCCGCGCCGGGGCGCGCGCTGCGGGAGGTCGTGCCCGCGGCCTTGGAGAGGGCGTCGGCCGGCGCGCTGCGGGCGACGGCCGCGATGGGCAGGATGGTCGGGGCCGCGCCACGGTCGATCGCGCCGGCGGGGGATCCGCGGGCCGTTTCGCCGGGCGGCTGCGATGAGCGGGCTGCGCGCGGCCGGGGGGTCGCAGGCGGAGCTGCCGCCCGAGGACCTGCCCGAGGCCGAGCCGCTGTCGCGCCTGCCCTCCCGCCTGCGGCTGGGGGCGGAATTCGCGGTGCTGTTCCTGGGCCTGCCGCTGGCGCTGGCCTTCGGGCTGCCGCCCTCGATCATGTGGACCCTGCTGGCGTGCAGCTTCGTGCTGGGGCTGGGGCTGCTGGCGATCACCCCGGGCTTCCGGTTCCGCGAGTTCCTGGAGGGCCGGCCCTCGCCCGGCTGGTGGACCGCGCCGGCCTTCGCGCTGGGCGCGGGCGCGGGGATCTGGGGTCTGACCGCCTGGCTGATCCCCGGGGCGCTGTTCTGGATGCCGCAGCGGATGCCCGAGCTGTGGCTGACGATCCTGGTCGCCTATCCGATCCTCTCGGCCCTGCCGCAGGAGGCGGTGTTCCGGGTGCTGTTCTTCCGCCGGTATGGCGCGCTGTTCCCCTCGAAGGCGGCGGCGGTGGCGACCAATGCGGGGGTCTTCGCGCTGGCGCACCTGTTTCTGTGGAACTGGGTGGCGCTGCTGCTGACGGCGGCGGGGGGCGCGATCTTCTCGCTGGCCTACCTGCACCGCGGCGGACGCAACTTCTGGTTCCCGGTGCTGCTGCACGCCATCGCCGGCTGGCTGATCTTCTCGATCGGCCTGGGGCGGTTCTTCTATCACGGGGCGGTTCCGACGTGACCGGGGCCGAGGACCCCGACGAGCCGCCCGAGGACGCCCTCGTCGCCGCCGCCGAGGCCGGAGGAGACGACCCCGAGGCGCTGTCGCGGTTCCTGGAGGGCGACCGGTTCGAGTTCCGCCTCTCGGGCGGGCGCGGCTTCATCCTGGATTTCGAGAAGGGGCGCGACGTGATCAGCCTCGAGGGGCTGGGCCTGACGCCGTGGGACCTGCTGCCCTCGATCCGCGGGCGCGACCTGGTGCTGAGCTTCGAGGGCGGCGAGGTGGTGCTTCGCGGCGCCGCCGGCGTGCACCTCGACCAGTGGGATTTCCGGTACTAGGCGCGCTCAGGGTTCCGGGCGCCGGGTTCCGGGCCCCGGGTTTCGGGCTCAGGTCTTCGGGCTCAGGGTTTCGGGCCGAGGGCGCGCTCGTAGCAGATCAGGAAGCCGGGGGGCATCAGCGCGGGGATCTCGTAGTAGGGGGCGATCTCGGCGAAACCGTGCCGGCTGTAGAGGGCCTGCGCCTCCACCTGCAGGCGGCCGGTGTCGAGACGCATGGCCGCGTAGCCCCGCGCCGAGGCGAGGCTGCACAGTCCCTCGACCAGCGCCGGGGCGACGCCGCCGCCGCGGGCGAAGTCGGCGACGTACATCCGCTTCATCTCGCACAGGCCCGGCTCCGGCAGGGGGCGGAGCATGGTGCAGCCGGCGAGGCGGCCGTCGAGCTCGGCGAGCAGGATCGCGCCGGCGGGCGGGGCGTGGATCTCGGGCAGGGCGGCCATCAGGGGCGCCCATGCGGCGTCGGAATAGTAGGCGTCGATGACCTGGGCGTGATCGGCGTAGCGGATGCGCAGCCAGTCGCGGAAAGACTCGCACAGGGCCCGGGCGGCGGCGTGGTCGGCCGGCGAGACCGCCTCGCGCAGGGTGATCGTGGGCATGGCGGAGGTCTCCTCGCGCCCGGAGCGGGCGGGGCCCATTGGTTCCCCGCGCGCGCTGCGACGCAAGTCGCAAGCGCGCGTCCCGCGCGTGAGGCGCGGAGCCGGCGCAGGACGCGCGGAACCGGCGCAGGGCGCGGACGGCGCCCGGGGGCATGCCGGGCGAGAGCGGCTTGGGAGAGGCCCGCGACCTCCTGCGGGCCGCGAGCAGGCGCGGCGCGGGGCGCGGACGGCGGGCTGCACGAGCGGGCCGCGCGAGGCCATGCGGAACCGGGTGCGGGCGAGGCCGGGGCGGCGCGCATGAAAAAGGGGGCCTCGCGGCCCCCTTTGGCAGTCGTCGGCGCTGGCCTCAGCCGGCCTTCGCCTCCTGGGGGGCGACCGACTTCTCGCGGCGCACCTGCAGGCGGTTCAGGGCGTGGACGTAGGCGCGGGTCGCCGACAGGATGGTGTCGGTGTCGGACGCGCGGCCGGTGGCGATGCGCCCGTCCTCCTCCAGCCGGACCGAGCAGGTGGCCTGCGCGTCGGTCCCTTCCGTCACCGCGTGGATCTGGAACAGCTGCAGCCTCGCCTCGTGCGGGATGATCGTGCGGATCGCCTTGAAGCAGCAGTCGACCGGGCCGTCGCCGGTCTCGGTCGCGGACTTCTCGACGCCGTCCACGATCAGGGTCAGCTCGGCCTTCGGGCTGCGGGTGGTGCCGCAGGTGACCGCCAGCTCCTTCACCTCGAAGCGCTGGGGGGCGCCGTCGGCGCCGGTCTCGGCCATCAGCGCCAGGATGTCCTCGTCGTAGACTTCCTTCTTGGTGTCGGCCAGCGCCTTGAAGCGCACGAACACGTCGTTGAGCTGGTTGTCGCCGACCGTATGCCCCAGGTCCTTCAGCTTGGCGCGGAAGGCGGCGCGGCCGGAGTGCTTGCCCATCACCAGGTTGGACTCGGTCAGGCCCACCATCTCGGGACGCATGATCTCGTAGGTGGTGGTGTCCTTCAGCATCCCGTCCTGGTGGATGCCGCTTTCGTGGGCGAAGGCGTTCTTGCCGACCACGGCCTTGTTGTACTGCACCGGGAAGCCGGTGATCTGGCTGACCAGGCGGCTGGCCTGCATGATCCGGGTGGTGTCGACGCCGTTGGTCCAGGGCAGGATGTCATGGCGCACGCGCATCGCCATCACGATCTCCTCGAGCGCCGCGTTGCCCGCCCGCTCGCCCAGGCCGTTGATCGTGCACTCCACCTGCCGCGCGCCGGCGGAGACGGCGGCGAGCGAGTTCGCCACCGCCATGCCCAGGTCGTTGTGGCAGTGGGTCGAGAAGATCACGTCCTCGATCCCGCTCACCCGCTCGCGCAGCAGGCGGATCAGGGCGGCGCTCTCCTCCGGGGCGGTGTAGCCGACGGTGTCGGGGATGTTGATCACCTTGGCGCCGGCGTCGACCGCGGTCTGCACGGCCTTGACCAGGAAGTCATGCTCCGAGCGGGTGGCGTCCTCGGGCGACCACTGCACCTCGTCCACGAACTTGCGGGCGTGGGTGACGGCGAAGTGGATCTTCTCCAGCACCGCCTCGGGCTCCAGCTGCAGCTTGCGCGCCATGTGGATCGGCGAGGTGGCGATGAAGGTGTGGATGCGGTTCTTCTTCGCCTTCTCCACCGCCTTGGCGGCGCGCTCGATGTCGGCGGCGCCGGTGCGGGCCAGGCCGCAGACGGTGGCGTTGGCGACCACGCCCGAGATCGCCGAGACGGCCTCGAAGTCGCCTTCGGAGGCGATGGGGAAGCCGGCCTCGATGATGTCGACGCCCATGTCGTCGAGCAGGCGGGCGACCGACAGCTTCTCTTCCAGGGTCATCGTCGCGCCGGGCGACTGCTCGCCGTCGCGCAGGGTGGTGTCGAAGATCTGCACGCGGTCGGAGGCGGGGGCAGGGGGGGTCATGTCGGCGATCCTTGTTGCGCTTGTGCCTTGGTCGGAGCGGCCGAGGTCAGGATCGGCCAGGTCAGGCGAGACCGGGGCTCCGGAGGGTCTGCGCGGCGCATGGCGAACGTCCCCTGAGCGCGCGCGCCGCAGATCCCGGCACGCTCAGGGGCGCGTAAGGAGAAGGAGGGCGAGGCCGCCGAGGACGCGCGCCGCGTCGCCGGGCGCGGAAGGCGCTCGGGCGAATGCGGGGGCGATATGGGCGTCGCGGACCATGGCGGGGCTTATACACGCGTCTTCGTGGTGAAGAAAAGCGCGAATCGTGGCGGCCGCGTTGAGGCTCTGGAAAGGATATCGCGGGATTGTCCGCCGGCCACAGACATCGAGCCGCCGGAGCCCGACCATGCTGAAGTTCACCATCGTGCACCGCTTCGCCCTCGCTGTCGGCGTTCCCCTGTTGTTCCTGGCGGCCTTCGCCGCGGTGGTCGTCGGCGGCGCGTGGGAGCGGCGGGCGGCCGCGGACCAGGCGAGCCTGGGCGTGACGCTGGTGCGCGCGGCCTCGGACCTGGTGCATGCGCTGCAGGTCGAACGGGGGGCCTCGGCGGGCTTCATCGGGGCGCAGGGCGCGGACGAATTCGCCCAGCGGCTGACCAAAGCGCGGGCCGGGTCCGACGCGGCCGCGCGGATCTTCCTGCAGAAACTCGACGACTACCGCGAGGCCGGGGGCCCCGCCGTGGTCGAGACCGCCGCCCGCCAGGCGGCGGAGCGGCTCGACGCGCTGGGCCCGACCCGCAAGGCGGTGGACGTGATGGGCCTGCCGCTGCCGGAGATGGCGACGTGGTACACCGGCTCGATCCGCGAGCTGATCGACGTCGAATCCGAGCTTCGCACCGTCATCGACTTCCCCGGCGGCGAGCGGCTGATGGGCGTCTACGCCGGCCTGATCGAGGCCAAGGAGCGCGCGGGGCTGGAGCGGGCGATGGGCGCCAACGGCTTCGGCGCCGGCCGGTTCCAGCCGACGGTCTACGACCGCTTCCACGAGCTGGCGATCCGCCAGGACGTCTATCTCGATTCCGCCGAATCGACCGCCGGCCCGGCGCTGCGCCAGGCGATCGCCGAGTTCCGCGCCTCGCCCGAGAGCGCCGAGGTCCTGCGCATGCGCGCCGTCGCCTCGGACGGGGTGCGCCTGGGCTTCATCGCCGGCGTGACCGGGCCGCAGTGGTTCGACGCCTCGACGGCGCGGATCGCGATGCTCAAGCGGCTCGAGGATGGCGTGGCCGAGGATCTGCAGGCGGCGGCCGCGGCGGATGCTGCGGCGGCCGCGACGCGGCTGGCGCTGACCCTGGGCGCGCTGCTGGCCACGATGCTGGTCGCGGGCCTGGTGGCCTGGATCTCGGCGCGGGGCGTGATCTCGCCGATCCGCGCCATCTCGCGGGTGTTCGAGGCGCTGAACGCGGGCGCCGTCACGAAGCTGCCCGAGGGCGTGCTCCACCGCAGGGACGAGGTCGGCGTGCTGGCGCGCACCGCCCAGGAGACCCAGTTCGCCACCGACCGCATGAACCGCATCACCGCGGCGCTGGAGGTCTCGGCCGCCCCGATCGTGGTGTGCAACGATCGCTTCTACGTCACCTACGCCAACCCCGCCTTCTCGAAGATGATCGAGCCGTCGCGGGGCTATTTCAAGGGCATGGGTTCGGACATCGACGACCTGGCGGGCAAGAACATCGACATCTTCCACAAGGGCAAGGCGCGGATCCGCCAGATGCTCGACGGGCTGCAGGAGCGTCACGTCTCGACGATCTCCTTCGACGAGCGGATGTTCGACGTCTCCGCCTCGCCGATCGTGGAGAGCGGGCGGCGCCTGGGCTATGTGATCACCTGGGACGACGTCACCGACAGCCGGCGGCTGGAGACCCAGCTGCGCGAGGTGATCGCGGCGGCCGGCGAGGGCGACTTCTCGCGGCGCATCGACACCGACACCGAGAACGCCTTCCTGCGCGACGTGGGCCAGGGGATGAACCGGATCTGCGGGATCGTGGCGGCCTTCGCCTCGGACGTCGACCGGTCGGTGCGCGCGCTGGCCGAGGGCGACCTGACCCGCAAGGTGGAGGGGAGCTACGCCGGCGTCCTGGGCCAGCTCGCCACCGGCGTGGACGAGACGACCGAGCGGCTGAGCGAGCTGGTCTCGGAGATCAAGTCCGCCGGCGGCCGGGTCCGCGGCGCCTCCGACGAGATCGCCTCGGGCGCCGGCGCGCTGGCCGAGCGGGCCGAGAGCCAGGCCGCCGCGCTGGAGCAGACCGCCGCGCTGATGGAGGAGATGACCGGCTCGGTGAAGGCCAACGCCGACGCCGCCTCCGAGGCCCGCTCCGAGGCCGCCGAGGCCGACGGGCGCGCCGACGGCGGCCGGGTGGTGGTGGAGGAGGCGGTGGAGGCGATGGGCCGCCTCTCCGACAGCTCCCGCCGGATGGGGGAGATCGTGGACGTGATCGCCTCGATCGCCACGCAGACCAACCTGCTGGCCCTGAACGCCGCGGTGGAGGCCGCGCGGGCGGGCGAAGCCGGCAAGGGCTTCGCGGTGGTCGCCTCGGAGGTCGGCGCGCTGGCGCGACGCTCGCGCGAGGCGGCCGACGACATCCGCGGCCTGATCCACGAGAGCTCGGAGCGGGTGACCGCGGGGGTCGGCCTG
>CAXGVP010000204.1:0-6441 GCA_964013055.1 uncultured Albimonas sp. | reverse complement strand
GGGGGGGGGGGGGGGGAGCGCGAGGGCGGGGGCGCGCGGCCCGACGCCCTCGCAGGCCTCAGAAGATCGAGTACCCGCCGTCGATCCGCAGGCAGTCCCCGGTATGGGCCGAAGCGCCGTTGGTCATCAGGTAGACCGCGAGATTGGAGAAATCCTCGGGCGTGCAGTAGCGCCGGATCGGGGTCCGGGCCATCGTCGCCTTCACGAACTTCTCGTTCGAGAAGGCCGGCGCCGTCATCTCCGACTCCGTCCACCCCGGCAGGATCGCGTTCGCCGTGATCCCGAACCGCGCCAGCTCCACCGCCAGCGCCCGCATCATCGACAGCACCGCGCCCTTCGACGCCCCGTAGGGCTCCGACGTCGCCGCCCCGAAGATCGTCGAGGTCGAGGAGGTCACCACCAGCCGCCCGAAAGCGTCGCCGTCCTTCGCCCGCTCGACCATGTGGGTCGCGGCCGCCTTGAAGACGCGGTGCACGCCGAGCACGTTGGCCTCGAGCACCTTGTGCCAGTCCTCCTCGGTCCGCTCCAGCAGCGAGGTCTTGCGCGCCGAGACGCCGGCGTTGGCGAACATGCCGTCCACGCGCCCGAATTTCTCCAGCGTCTCGGCCATGGCGGCGTCGACCGACTCGGCGCGGGTCACGTCGCAGGGCAGCGCGATGGCCTCGCCCGGAGCCTCGGCCAGCCGCGCCAGGGCCTTGGCGTTCTTCTCCTCGTTGCGGGCCCAGATGGCGACCTTCGCGCCCATCGTGGCCAGCCCCTCGGCCATCCCCAGACCGATGCCGCCGTTGCCGCCGGTGACCACGACCACCCGGCCGGTGAGATCGAAAGGATTCGCAGCCATCATGCAGCCCCCGCCTTGGCGTCCGCCCAGTATTCGTCTTTCAGCAACCGTTTCATCAGCTTGCCCGTCGCCGTGCGCGGCAGCTCGGCGCGGAAGTCGATGGACTTCGGCGCCTTCACATGGCTCAGCCGGCTCTTCACCCAGGCGATCAGCTCCGCCTCCAGCGCGTCCGAGGCCTCGGCCGGGTTCATCAGCTGCACCACGGCCTTCACCGCCTCGCCCATCTCCTCGTCCGGCACGCCGAAGACGGCGGCGTCGGCGATCCGATCGTGGGTGATCAGCAGGTCCTCGGTCTCCTGCGGGTAGATGTTCACCCCGCCCGAGATGATCGTGTAGGAGGCCCGGTCGGTCAGGTAGAGATAGCCGTCGGAATCCAGGAACCCCACGTCGCCCAGCGTGCCCACGCCCGGCTTGATGAAGGACTTCGCGGTCTTCTCCGGGTCGCCGAAATAGACGAAGTCGATGCCGGTGTTGAAGTAGACGCCGCCCGTCTCGCCCTGCGGCAGCTCCTCGCCGTCGGGGCCGGCGATGTAGATCGAGCCGACGATCGGCCTGCCCACGGTGCCGGGGTGCTGCAGCCACTCATGGCTGTCGCAGAAGGTGGCGCCGTTGCCCTCGGTGCCGGCGTAGTATTCCACCAGCACCGGGCCCCACCAGTCGATCATCTTCTGCTTGATCTCGCGCGGACAGGGCGCGGCGGCATGCACCGCCACCTGGATGGTCGAGACGTCATAGGCCGTGCGCACCTCGTCGGGCAGCTTCAGCATCCGCACGAACATCGTCGGCACCAGCTGCGAGTGGGTGACGCCGTATGTCTGCACCGCCTCGAGATAGCCCTCGGGATCGAAGCGCTCCATGATCACCACGGTGCCGCCGAGGTTCGCCATCACCAGGCAGAAGCGCAGCGGGGCGGCGTGATAGAGCGGCGCGGGCGAGAGATAGACCGAGTCCGCCGTCGCCTTGCACTTGCCCTCGATCAGCAGCTGCAGGAACGGGTTGATGTGGTCGATCGGCTCCTCGACCCAGGCCTTGGAGATCCCCTTGGGCCGCCCGGTGGTGCCGGAGGAATAGAGCATGTCGGTGCCCGCGCAGCCGTCGGCCACCGGCTCGGCGGGCTGGGAGGCGACCAGCGCCTCCCAGCTGTCGTAGCCCGGCGCCGTGCCGCCGACCATCATCAGCTTCGTGCCCGGCTTCACCTGGGCCGCGAACTCGTCGCCCCGCTCGGCGTATTTCTCGGAGGTGATGAAGACCTTCGCGCCGCAGTCCTGGATGATGTAGCCGGCCTCCTCGGGCGTGAGGTAGCGAGAGACGGCGGTGTAGATGATCCCGGCCCGGTGGCAGGCCCACAGGATCTCCATGAACTCGAGCCGGTTCTCCATCAGGATCGCCACGCCCTCGCCCTTCTGGACGCCCAGCGACCGCAGCGCCTGCGCGCCCCGGTTCGAGACGGCGTCGAGCTCGGCGTAGGTCAGCCCCTTGCCCGAGCCCGCCATCACATAGGCGAGCTTGTCGGGCGTGGTCTGCGCGTGATGCGACGGGTGCTTCATCCGATCCTCCCTGATCGTCCGGGCCGGCGGCGGCGGCGCGCCCGGCTTCTCCTCCGGGTTCCGCGCGGGGCAAGCCGCGGGGAACCCTCTTAATCATGCCATTAACGTGCGCTCGCCCGGAATGCAAAGCAGGGTTGCACTGCGACCGCCCGCCGCATATGGTCCCCGTGGCCGCCTCGGATGAGCGACAGCACGCTCCGCTGGGTCGGCGAACCTGAGGCGACGGCGCGCAGACGCTGCGCCGGGAGGAGACGCCTACATAGCCGGCCTGGCCGGTGGACGGTCCCCAAGGGCGGGCGGCGGAAACGCCGCCCGCCCTTGGGTCATCAAGGCCCCGAAGGTTTCCCGGAAAAACGTTGTCTTGCAGGTGCGTGAGCGGTTTCGCACCGCCGCGGGCGCGCGCCTTGCGCGGCTCCGCCGCAGCCATGCTCGTCCATTCGGACGACGCCCTTGCCTGTCGGTCGGTTAGCGTATATCTGCGGCGCAAACGTTCCGCTGTGCGGCATTGTCCGTGCATTCACTGACCGATTAACAGGCTTGACCCCCTCCCTCGGCGAACGGCACTCTCCCGCGCGACGCGCGGCCGCTTTCGCCCCGGAACGGGCCAGGGCCGCGGAGCCGGAGGAGAGCCCCATGGCCGAAGCCGCCTATATCTACGACGCCATCCGCACGCCCCGATCGAAGGGCAAGGCGGACGGGTCGCTCAACGAGGTCAAGCCCATCGACCTCGTCACCACCCTGCTGCACGAGATGCAGTCCCGCCACGACCTCGACACCGCCCGCGTCGACGACGTGATGCTGGGCTGCGTCGAGCCGGTGATGGAGCAGGGCTCGGTCCTGCCCAAGATCGCCCTGCAGAAGGCCGGCTGGGACGAGACGGTCCCCGGCGCCCAGGTGAACCGCTTCTGCGCCTCGGGCCTCGACACCTTCAACACCGCCGCCGCCAAGGTCGCCTCCGGCTGGGAGGACCTGGTCTGCGCCGGCGGCTACGAGAGCATGTCCCGCGTGCCCATGGGCGCCTCCGGCGGCCCGATGGCCGGCGACCCCGCGACCAACATCCAGACCGGCTTCGTCCCCCAGGGCATCGGCGCCGACCTGATCGCGACATTGGAAAAATTCACCCGCGACGACGTCGACGCCTTCGCCATGCGCTCCCAGCAGAAGGCGGCCGCCGCGCGCGACGCCGGCTGGTTCGACCGCTCGGTGGTGCCGGTGACCGACGAGAGCGGCCTGGTGATCCTGCAGCGCGACGACTTCATCAAGCCGACCACCGACATGCAGGCGCTGGGCGGGCTGAAACCCTCCTTCGCCGCGCCGGGCGCCATGGGCTACGACACCATCGCGCTGGCGAAATACCCCCATGTCGAGCGCATCGACCACGTCCACACGCCGGGCAACAGCTCGGGCATCGTCGACGGCGCCTCGCTGGTGATGGTGGGCAACGCGCAGGTCGGCAAGGACCTGGACCTGACGCCGCGGGGCCGGGTGCTGGCCATCGCGCTCACCGCCTGCGAGCCCACCATCATGCTCACCGGCCCCGGCCCGGCCTCGAAGAAGGCGCTGGCGAAGGCCGGCCTGACCATCGACGACATCGACCTGGTGGAGATCAACGAGGCCTTCGCCTCCGTCGCCCTGCGCCTGCAGCGCGACCTCGACGTGCCGGACGAGAAGCTCAACGTCGTCGGCGGCGCCATCGCCATGGGTCACCCGCTGGGCGCGACCGGCGGCTGCCTGGTGGGCACGATGCTGGACGAGCTGGAGCGTCGGAACCTCAAGCGCGCGCTGATCTGCATGTGCGTGGGCGGCGGCATGGGCATCGCCTCGATCATCGAGAGGGTCTGAGGAATGGAAGATTTCCGTTGCGAGAAGGACGAGGACGGCATCGTCGTCGTCACCATGGACATGCAGGGCCAGGGCGCGAACACCATGACGCCCGCCTACAAGGAGGGCATGTCCGCGATCATCGACCGCCTTTATGCCGAGGAAGGCCTCAAGGGCGTGGTCATCGCCTCGGGCAAGAAGACCTTCTTCGCCGGCGGCGACCTCAACGGCCTGCTGGCGACGGAGGAGGTCGATCAGGCCTATTTCGACGATCTCCAGAAGAACAAGGGGATGCTGCGGCGCATCGAGAAGCTGCCGGTCCCCGTGGTCGCCGCGATCAACGGCGCGGCGCTGGGCGGCGGCTTTGAAATCTGCCTCGCCTGCAACCGCCGCGTGATCCTCGACACCCCCGGCGCCATCACCGGCCTGCCGGAAGTGACCCTCGGCCTGCTCCCCGGCGCCGGCGGCGTGGTCCGCACCACCGCCCTGCTCGGCCTCGAGAAAGCGCTGCCGGTGGTGATGGAGGGCAAGCCCCACGCCCCCAAGAAGGCCCTCGCGCTCGGCATGGTCGACGAGATGGTCGCCACGCAGGAGGAGCTGATCCCGGCGGCGAAAGCCTGGATCAAGGCCAACCCCGACGCCTGGCAGCAGCCCTGGGACCAGAAGGGGTTCCGCTTCCCCGGCGGCGACGCGACCTCGCCCAAGGTCCGGCAGGTGGCCTCGGTGGCCCCCACGCTCCTCATCAAGAAGACCCGCGGCCTGATGCCGGCGCCCGAGCGGATCCTGGACGTCGCCGTCAACTCGATGCGCATGGGCTTCGACAGCGCCCTTCGCGACGAATCCCGCCAGTTCCTGCGCCTCGTGGTGTCGAAGGAGGCCAAGGCCGCCATCACCACCTTCTTCTTCGGAAACCAGGCCATCAAGGGCGGCAAGTTCCGCCCCAAGGCCGAGAAGTGGAAGGCCGGCAGCTCCGCCGTCCTCGGCGCCGGCATGATGGGCGCGGGCATCGCCTACGCCCACACCGCCCGCGGTCTGCCCACCGCCCTGAAGGACACCGACCTTTCGAACGCCGAGAAGGGCAAGGCCTACTCCGCCAAGCTCGTGGAAGGCGCCAGGGCCAAGGGCCGGATGGACGAGGCGAAGGGCGAGGCCCTGCTCGCCAACATCCGCCCCACGGATGCGGACGACTACGAGAACGTCGACATCATCGTGGAAGCCGTCTTCGAGGACATCGCCCTGAAGGAGAAGGTCATCCCCGCGACCTTCCCCAAGCTGTCCCCGACCGGGATCTACGGCTCCAACACCTCGACCCTGCCGATCTCGATCCTGGCGGAGGCCGCGCCCGACCCCAGCCGCTTCATCGGCATCCACTTCTTCTCGCCCGTCGACAAGATGGCGGTGGTGGAGCTGATCCTCGGCGAAAAGACCTCCGAGGAGACGCTGGCGAAGGCCTATGACTACGTCCAGCAGATCGGCAAGACGCCGATCGTGGTCAACGACTCCCGCGGCTTCTTCACCTCCCGCGTCTTCGGCACCTTCATGAACGAGGGCATGGCCCTGCTGATCGACGGCATGGCCCCGCAGATGATCGAGCGGGCGGCCTGGAAGATCGGCATGCCCGTCGGCCCCCTGCAGGTGCAGGACGAGGTGTCGATGGTGCTGAGCGAGCGGGTCCGCGAGACCCACCGCAAGCTCGACGAGCGGCTGGGGGTCAAGGACGGCTTCCCGGTGAAGAACGAGGCCTCGGCGACCATCGCCCCGAAGATGGTCGAGATGGGCCGCGGCGGGCGCCACTACGGCGGCGGCTTCTACGACTACGGGCCCGAGGGGCGGTCGCTCTGGTCCGGCCTCAGCCAGTTCATGACCGGCAACGGCGGCGTGACCATGGACGAGGCCCAGGACCGGATGCTCTACCGCCAGGCCATCGAGACCCTGCGCTGCCTCGACGAGGGCGTCCTGCGCTCCGAGCACGAGGCCAACATCGGCTCGATCATGGCCATCGGCTTCCCGGCCTGGACCGGGGGCGCGCTGCAGTTCATCCGCGGCGTGGGCGTGGACGCCTTCGCCCGCCGCGCGGATGAGCTGGCCGACGCCTGGGGCGACCGCTTCCGCGTGCGCCCCGAGGCCTACGACAAGCTGCGCGAGACCGCCGCAAGGGCGGCCTGACGCACCGATCCGGGCGGCGCCTCGCGCGCCGCCCGACGCCGCGCGGCCTGGAGGAGAGCCGCGCGG
>CAXGVP010000203.1:0-6451 GCA_964013055.1 uncultured Albimonas sp. | reverse complement strand
GGGACGACGAGAACGCGCGCAAGGGCTATTGCCTCTACAAGATGGGCTGCAAGGGCCCGACCACCTACAACGCCTGCTCGACCGTGCGCTGGAACGAGGGGACCAGCTTCCCCATCCAGGCCGGCCACGGCTGCATCGGCTGCTCGGAGGACGGGTTCTGGGACCAGGGCTCGTTCTATGACCGGGTGACGGATCTGACCCAGTTCGGGGCGGAGTCGAACGCCGACCAGGTGGGTCTCGCCGCCGCCGGCGTGGTGGGCGCGGGCGTCGCGGTCCATGCCGCCGTCTCGGCCCTGAAGGCCGCCCAGAAGAAAAGCCAGAGCCGGCCCAGCCCCGCGCGAGAGGATGCGTAAGCCATGAACATGACTCCGAACGGCTTCGACCTCGACGCCTCCGGCCGCCGCATCGTCGTGGACCCCGTGACCCGGATCGAGGGCCACATGCGCTGCGAGGTCAACGTCGACGACGAGGGGATCATCCGCAACGCCGTCTCCACCGGCACCATGTGGCGGGGGCTGGAGGTGATCCTCAAGGGCCGCGACCCGCGCGACGCCTGGGCCTTCACCGAGCGGATCTGCGGCGTGTGCACCGGCACCCACGCGCTGACCTCGGTGCGCGCGGTCGAGGACGCGCTGGGGATCACGATCCCGGACAACGCCAACTCGATCCGCAACCTGATGCAGCTGGCGCTGGAGATCCACGACCACGTGGTCCATTTCTACCACCTGCACGCGCTGGACTGGGTGAACCCGGTCAACGCGCTGAAGGCGGACCCCAAGGCGACCTCCGAGCTGCAGCAGAGGGTGGGGCCGAACCACCCGATGTCCTCGCCCGGCTACTTCCGGGACGTGCAGAACCGCCTGAAGAAGTTCGTGGAATCCGGCCAGCTGGGCATCTTCGCCAACGGCTACTGGTCGAACCCCGCCTACCGGCTGCCGCCCGAGGCGGACCTGATGGCGACGACCCACTACCTCGAGGCGCTGGACCTGCAGAAGGAGATCGTGAAGATCCACACGATCTTCGGGGGCAAGAACCCGCACCCGAACTGGCTGGTGGGGGGCGTGCCCTGCCCGATCAACGTCCACTCCACGGGCGCGGTCGGCGCGATCAACATGACCCAGCTGAACCACGTCGGGTCGATCATCGATCAGACCTATGACTTCGTGCAGAACGTCTACATCCCGGACGTGATCGCCATCGGGTCGTTCTACAAGACCTGGCTCTATGGCGGCGGGCTCTCCAGCCAGGCGGTGATGGCCTACGGGGACATTCCGGAGCACGCCAACGACTTCTCGCCCGGCCAGCTGCACCTGCCGCGGGGCGCGATCATCAACGGGAACCTGAACGAGGTGCACGAGGTCGACGTCCGCGACCCCGAGCAGGTGCAGGAGTTCGTCGACCACTCCTGGTACGAATACGCCGAGAAGGGCCGCGGCCTGCATCCCTGGGACGGCGAGACTACCCCGAAATACGAGCTGGGCCCCAACGCCAAGGGGACGCGCACCTCCATCGAGGAGATCGACGAGGCCGCGAAATATTCGTGGATCAAGGCCCCCCGCTGGCGGGGTCACGCGATGGAGGTGGGCCCGCTCGCCCGCTACGTCGTCGGCTATGCCCAGGGGCACGAGGACATCAAGGGCCAGGTGGACGGTCTGCTCGGCGCGCTGGACCTGCCGTTCGAGGCGATCTTCTCCACCCTGGGCCGCACCGCGGCGCGCGCGCTGGAGTCGGAATACTGCGGCCGGCTGCAGAAGCACTTCCTGCAGAAGCTCATCACCAACATCAGGAACGGCGACGAGAGCACCGCGAACATCGCCAAGTGGGATCCCAAGACCTGGCCGAAGGAGGCCAGGGGCGTGGGCATGACCGAGGCGCCGCGCGGCGCGCTGGGCCACTGGATCAAGGTGAAGGACGGGCGGATCGAGAACTACCAGTGCGTGGTCCCCACCACCTGGAACGGCTCTCCGCGCGACGCCCGGGGCAACATCGGCGCCTTCGAGGCGTCGCTGATGAACACCAAGATGGAGCGGCCCGAGGAGCCGGTCGAGATCCTGCGCACCCTGCACAGCTTCGACCCCTGCCTCGCCTGCTCGACCCATGTGATGAGCCCCGAGGGCCAGGAACTGACCACCGTCAAGGTGCGCTGAGGGAGGATGCCCGGATGACCCTGTTCAACAGATCGGCCGCCGTCTGGGGGGCGGTCGTCGCCGGGGCGACGGCGGGGGGAGCGTTTCCCGCGTCCGCCGTCGCCCATCCCGGCCATGGCGCCGCCTGGGACCACGTCCACGGGCCCGAGACGCTGCTGTGGCTGGGCCTCGTCGCGGCGCTCAGCGTCTCGATCGCGCTTCTGGCGCGTCGGGGATGAGGGCGGGACCATGCGCAACCCTGCCCCCGCCCGCGGCCTGCACGACCTGAGCGAGGACGAGGCGCACGCCGCCTCGCTCCAGACCAGCGTCTACGTCTACGAGACGCCGGTGCGCCTCTGGCACTGGATCAACGCCGCGGCGATCCTGGTCCTGTGCGCGACCGGGTATCTCATCGGCTCGCCCCCGCCCTCGATGCAGATCGCCGAGGCGACGCACCAGTTCGTCTTCGGCTACATCCGCTTCGCCCATTTCGCCGCCGGCCTGGTGCTGACGGTCGGCTTCCTGGGCCGGATCTACTGGGCGATCTTCGGCAACCACCACGCCCGCCAGCTGTTCTACGTGCCCATCTGGAGCGGGCGCTGGTGGCGCGAGGTGGTGTTCGAGGTCCGCTGGTATCTGTTCCTCGCCCGCGAGCCGAAGAAATACGTCGGCCACAACCCGCTCGCCCAGCTCGCCATGTTCTTCTTCATCACGCTGGGGGTGAGCTTCATGATCGTCACCGGCCTCGCCCTTTACTCCGAGGGGCTGGGGCATGGCTCGATCCTCTACGCCCTGTTCGGCTGGGTGTTCGACCTGGCGGGGGGGAACTCGATGGTGGTGCACACCGTCCATCATCTCGGCATGTGGTGGATCGTGATCTTCATGATCGTCCACATCTACGTCGCGATCCGCGAGGACATCATGAGCCGGCAGTCCATCGTCTCGACGATGATCTCTGGCCACCGCACCTTCAAGGACGACCGCCCCGACTGAGCGCCCCCCCCTTTGCGGCACGCCTCCACGCGGGGCCCGGAGCGATCCGGGCCCCGCCTTCCGCTTTCCGCTCCGGCGCGGAATCGGCAGCCTCGCGACCGATCCCCCTGATTCCCGGCGCCGGGCGGCCGAGGCGAAGCGGACACAAACCTTCCACTTCCAGCCCCAACCGATCAGCCGAAATCCATCCCCATCGGCTGATGGATTGCATTTTATCCATACGGTCCAGCCACCTGAGCCTGTTTCAAACCAAACCGCCAGGATCGGACATTCCCCGCGCGACTCATCGCGTCGCCGGTATCCTTCCTTCCAGCCAGACCGGGGAAAGGAGCCCCGGCAGCCCAGGGGAGGAACCGCGAATGGCGCCGCGAACGCTGGTGCTCGGCATCGGCAACGTGCTCTGGGCCGACGAGGGCTTCGGCGTGCGCTGCGTCGAGCGCCTGGCCGAACTGTGGTCCTTCGGGCCCGAGGTCTCGCTGCTCGACGGCGGCACCCAGGGCCTCTACCTGCTCCACCACGTCCAGGACGC
The DNA here is from genome assembly GCA_964013055.1 of uncultured Albimonas sp. Lineage (GTDB taxonomy): Bacteria > Pseudomonadota > Alphaproteobacteria > Rhodobacterales > Rhodobacteraceae > Albimonas. Next base: position 2,803 of record CAXGVP010000203.1, on the reverse strand, counting down.
CGAGGCGCTGATCGTCTTCGACGCCGTGGACTACGGGCTGGCGCCCGGCACGCTGAAGGTGGTCGAGGGCGACGAGGTCCCCGCCTTCATGGGCGCCAAGAAGATGTCCCTGCACCAGACCGGCTTCCAGGAGGTGCTCGCCGCCGCCCGGCTGACCGGCCGCCATCCCGACGCCGTGGTCCTGATCGGCTGCCAGCCCGAGGAGCTTGACGACTACGGCGGCGGCCTGCGCGCCCCCGTCGCCGCCCGGATCCCCGCGGCGCTGGACGTGGCGCTGGCCCGGCTGCGCGACCTGGGCCACGCGCCCCGCGCGGAGGCCACGCCGGAAGCGGCCCGCGCGGGCGCCCTCGCCGCCCCCGCCCTGCGCATGGACGCCTACGAGGACGGCCGCCCCTCGCCCGAGGCCGCCTGCCGGATCGGGGACGAGCGCTTCCTGCCCTCCCAGGCCCCTCATCCGCTGCTGAAGGAAACCGCCTGATGTGCGTCGGCGTGCCGATGCGGATCCTGTCGCGCGACGGCATCGCCGCCCGCGCGGTGGACGCCGAGGGCCGGGAGGAGACCATCGACCTCGCCCTCACCGGCCCGATCGAGCCGGGAGAGTGGTGCCTGACCTTCCTCGGCGGCGCGCGCGAGGCGATCACCGCCGAGCAGGCCGCGCGCACCTCCGCCGCGCTCGCCGCCCTGCGCTCCGCCATGCTGGGCGGGGGGCTGGGCGACGCGTTTGCGGATCTCGAGGCCGCCGGCCCCTCGCTTCCCCCCCATCTCGCCGCCGCCGCCGCGGCCGGCCGCGACATCGCCTGAGGAGCCCCGCATGACCTTCGCCGCCCCCGTGATCCCCGCCGGCGTCGCGCATCCGCTGGTCGCGCGCCTGGTCTCCGACCTGCGCTGGCCGCTGCTGGCCGACGAGGCCGCGCTGGCCGAATTCACCGCCCGCCCCGGCGCCCATTGCGTGTTCCTGCCCGGCGCCGACAAGGCCAACCCCGAGACGCCGGACGTGGCCGTGATCCTGCCGGAGCTCGCCCAGGCCTTCCAGGGCGCCTTCGACTGCGCCGTGGCCGACGCGAAGGCCGAGGCCGCCGCCAAGCTCGCGGCCGAGGTCCACAAGACCCCCAACCTCGTGTTCTGGCGGGACGGCAAGGTCGTGGGCTGCCTGCCCCGCGTGCGCGACTGGTCCGACTACATGGCCTCGATCCCGCGCCTGCTGGCCGCGGCGCCGGCCCTCTGAACGGGGAAACCTGATGTCCAACAGCATCTTCACCCTGCCGCCCACCGGCTTCGGCCCCGGCTCGCAGCCCCTGCAGGCGGACGACCAGCTGGACTACATGTCCATGCCCCAGGGCATGCGCACCTATTCCCAGCACACGCCCGAGATCGACGACCTTTCCCACGTCCCCCAGGGCGCCGCCCTGATGCGCGCCGTCGCGCAGGCCTGCGAGCGCGTGGCGAAGGGCGCCCCCGGAGAGCAGTTCGACCTCTCCCCCCTCCCCCCCGCCGACCGCGCCTTCGTGGTCGACGTGCTGGGCGAGGGCGAAGTCTCGATCCGCATCCGCGGCGTGCCCGCCGTGGCGGTGCAGGAAAGCGTCTTCGCCGGCGTCTGGGCCCTGAAAGGCGTCGGCGTCGACGCCATCGAAGTGGCCCCGATCCCCGCGCTTGCCGTCTCCCGCGCCGCCGACCCCGTGCGCCCGGCGCTGGGGCTGAAGGCGACCAGGCCCACGGACCTCGCCAACGCCCCCTCGATGCTGACCGAGTTGCAGGACCTCTCCGCCCGCCCCCGCGCGCCCGGCGACCTTCCGGAGGTCATCAACCTCTCGCTCCTGCCCCACACCGAGGGCGACCTCGCCTTCCTGGCCGAGGCGGTGGGCGAGGGCTCCACCACGATCCTGTCGCGCGGCTACGGCGCCTGCCGGATCGAGGCGACGGCCCTCCCCCACATCTGGCGGGTGCGCTTCTTCAACGCCATGGATACCCTGATCCTCGACACGTTCGAGGCGACCGTGACCCCCGAGGCGGCGCTGGCCGCGCCCGAGGACCTGGCGGATTCGGCCGAGCGCATCCTCGACGTGCTGGAGACCCTGCGATGACCGGTTTCGAGGGCTCCTACCTCGGCGCGGCGGACAAGATCTCCGCCCGCGCGATCATGGAATGCAAGGTCTGCTGGACCCCCTACGACCCCGAGGAGGGCGACGAGACCCGGCTGATCGACCCCGGCACCTCCTTCCTCGCCCTGCCCGAGGACTGGGTCTGCCCCAACTGCTCCGCCCCCAAGGCGCAGTTCCTGGTGCAGTCCGACCCCGGCTCGGAAGAGGCCGCGACCCGCGCCTGGCTCGACGCCCGGAGCGCCGACCTGGAGGCCGATTTCCGCGAGATCTGGCACTCCCGCATGCGCGACGTGCCGCTGGTCAACGCGGCCCTGCATATCGAGGCGATCGGCTTCTCCCTGCACGAGGGCCGTCCGCTGGGCGTGCTGATCTCGCCCTGGTTCATGAACCTCATCGAGCTGCCGGGCCGCGACGAGGACTGGTCCGCCTTCAAACCCGGCGAGAAGGAGGACCGCGCCTTCGCCTCGGGCGACTACGAGTTCACCCGCAATTCGCGCCCCCTGACCGGCCCCTACCGGGCCTGCTCGCTGTTCTCGCCGATGGGGGATTTCTCCTCCCAGGACCAGGCGCGCGAGGTGGCCCGCGCGGTGCTGCTGGCGATCCACGACCCCGCCAACCGGGCCGAGACCGACCGCGCCGCCGACATCCGCGCCTCCCGCGAGGCGGAGGCGCAGGTCACGGCCCTCGCCGAAGCCGAGGCCGCG
>CAXGVP010000202.1:0-6482 GCA_964013055.1 uncultured Albimonas sp. | reverse complement strand
GACCCCGGACCGCTCGCGCGGGACGCCCGCCGGGGGCGCGGCCCCTCCGGCTGCATCGGCCCCAGGCGCCGGCGCGCGCTCGGGCCGACCGGCGCGGGCACGGGCTCAGGCCGACCGGCGCGGGCGCGGGCTCAGGCCGACCGGCGCGGGCGCGCTCTCAGGCCGAAAGGTGGGCGACGAGGCGCTTCATGAACGCCTCGCCCTTCTCCAGCTGCTCGACCTCGATGTACTCGTCGGGCTGGTGGGCCTGGGCGATGTCGCCCGGACCGCAGACCGCGGTCGAGTAGCCGACCCGCTGGAACAGGCCCGCCTCGGTCGCATAGCTGACCGCGTTGGGGGCGTTGTCGCCGGTCAGCCGGCGCAGCAGCGCCTCGGCGGCGCCGTTCTCCTCGGGCGCGCAGGGGGGGACGTCGGCCTTGACCTCCACCTCCACCCGCGCCTCGGGGCGGATCTTCTGCGCGGCGGCCTCCAGCTCGGCGGCCTTGGCCTGGATCCGCTCCAGCCACTCGGCCGAGGTCTGCGGCGGGCAGGCCCGCACGTCGACCGAGAACCAGGCCCGGCCGGCGGTGATGTTGTGCGCCTCGCCCCCCTGGAACTCGCCGACATGGACCGAGGTGCAGGGCGGGTCGAACAGCTCCGCCCCCGGCAGCGGGTGGGCGAGGTTCTCGTCCTGGCGGTCGTCCAGCCAGGTCACCAGCCGGGCCGCCAGGTGCACCGCCGAGACGCCCTTGTGGCGGATCGAGGAATGCGTCTCGAAGCCCTTGGTGCGCACGATCAGCTCGAGAATGCCCTTGTGCGCGCCGACCACCGCCAGCCGCGAGGGCTCGCCCACGATCACCGCCGAGGCCATCGGCAGTTCCGCCTTCATCCGGTCGATCATCGGAGGGGCGCCGTACATGCCGTCCTCCTCGTCGTAGCTCAGCGCGATCTGGATCGGGCGCTTGAGCCCCGCCTCCAGCGCGTGCGGAACAATGGCCAGCGCCAGCGCGTCGAACCCCTTCATGTCGCAGGCCCCGCGGCCGTAGAGCCGCCCGTTCTCCTCGACCAGCGTCCAGGGATCGCGGCTCCAGTCCTGCCCCTCGACCGGCACCACGTCGGTGTGGCCCGAGAGGACCACCCCCCCCTCCACCATCGGACCGACGTTGGCGAACAGGCTCGCCTTGTCGCCCGCGTCGTTGGGGGTGACCCAGCAGGGGACCCCGTGGCCCTCGAGGTAGTCGCGCACGAAGTCGATCAGCGCGAGGTTGGAGCGGGTGCAGGTGGTGTCGAAGGACACCAGCTTCTCCAGCATCTCGCGCGGGGTGTAGCGGTCGGCCATGGGACCTCCTGAAAGCGCAGGCGCCGCCCCTCTCGGAGCGGCGCGGCGCGGAACTGCGATCGGGTTCAGCCGGCGGCGAGGCGCGCCTCGGCCACGCGCACCAGCATCGAGGCGCCCAGCGGGATCGCGTCGTCGTCGAAGACGAAGCCGGGGTTGTGCAGCGGCACCTCGCCCTTGTGGCCGACGGTGAAATAGACCCCCGGCGCGGCTTTCAGCATGTCGGCGAAGTCCTCCGAGCCGGTGGCGGCCTCGTCCTGGATCTTCACCAGCGCCTTGTCGGTGACCTCGGCGGCGATGCCGGCGACGATCTCCGACAGGCCGCCGTCGTTCTCCAGCACCGTGAAGATGTCGCGGATGTCGACGTCGATCTCCACTCCGAAGGCCGCGGCCAGCCCGGCCGAGATCTCCTTCATCCGGCTGCGCATCCGCTCGGCCGCCTCGTCGGTGAAGAAGCGCATGGTGCCCGAGAGCACGGCCTCGGACGGCACCACGTTGTAGGCCGCGCCGGCATGGATCTGGGTGATCGAGAGCACGGCCGCCTCATGCGGGGGCGCGTTGCGCGAGCGGATGGTCTGCAGCGCCTGCGCCAGCGCGGTGGCCACCATGATCGGGTCCCTGGAGTGCTGCGGGGACGCCCCGTGCGAGCCCACCCCCTTGATGCGGATATCGAAGAAATCCGCGCCCGCCATCGCCACGCCCGGCTTGATCCCCACCACGCCCGGATCGGTGTAGGGGGAGTTGTGCAGGCCGTAGACCTCGTCGCAGGGGAATTTTTCGAAGAGCCCGTCGGCGATCATCGCGCGGGCGCCGCCCAGCCCCTCCTCGGCCGGCTGGAAGATCAGCACCACGCGGCCCGGGAAGTCCCGCGTCTCGGCCAGCCGCTGCGCGGCGGCGAGCAGGATGGTGGTGTGCCCGTCATGGCCGCAGGCGTGGCTGACGCCCGGGACGGTCGAGCGCCAGGGCAGGTTCGTCTCCTCCTCGATGGGCAGCGCGTCCATGTCGGCGCGCAGGCCCACCGTGCGGCCGGGCCCGGTCCCCTCGATGATCCCCACCACGCCGGTGCCGCCGATGCCGGTGTGCACCTCGATCCCCCACTCGCGCAGCTTCTCGACCACGATGCCGGAGGTGCGCACCTCCTGGAAGCCGATCTCGGGGTGGGCGTGGATGTCGCGCCGGATCGCGGCGAAGGTCTCGAGGCGGTCGGCGATTTCGGGGATGACGGGCATGGGGGCTCCGGAGACTGCGGGTCGGGGGCGCGGACAGGTTCGGACATTGGTCGCTCCGCCGGGCGGGCCGGTCAAGGGGCGGCCGGCGGAGCGACCGAACGCGAGACTGCTCCGCAAACCCGAACGATCCCGTCGCCCCCGGTCGAGGATTGGGTAACCCTTCGGGCCTATGGTCTGTCTCGAGGCCCTCCCCGGGGTCTCGCATGTGCTTAGCGTAAGGGAGATGTCCGATGCGTCGCATCCTGTTCGCCCTGATGGGGCTGATCGTGACGACCTCGCCGCTGGCGGCCCGCGGCGGCTGCTCGATGAACATCGCCGACTACGTCGGCTGGCAGATCGTCTACCACGGGGCCGTGACCGGCGCCGTCGACCTCTCCGGCCGGTCCGAGACCTTCCAGGGCTGTGCGCCCGGCCGGGTGCTGCTGATCGACGCCAACCACTCGGTGGTCTGCACCCAGACCCGGCTCGGCGCCGGCTATCGCCCCGACATCGTGGTGCTGTCCGACGGCAAGAACCTCGTCGCCTGCGTCGCCGACCAGGTCTACCTGGTGCGCGACTGAGCCCCCGGCGGCCCCGGCGGCGGCCCCGGCGGCGGCCGCTCCGGCGAGCACGAAATCCCCGACAGTTCGACCGGGCGCCCCCTTCAAATCCGCCGCAGGGGGCGCTATATCATGTCCTGTCTCCGCAAGGGGACTATGGCGATAAACGCGCACGGAATAAGCGGTTCGGACCCGGGGGCGGTACCCGGCGGCTCCACCAATCTCCTGCTTCCCGGTCTTGGACGGGGGGATCACAGGACGCGAGGGGCCGAAACAGGATCGACGGACGTGTAAAGGTGTTTGCTTTCGCTCGGCAGGATGCCACCGTTACCGGCTCAAATTGTACAGTTGCCAATGACAACCGTGCTCCGGTGGCCGTCGCTGCGTAATGCAGCTTAAACCACCGATCTTGAAGTCCTAGGGGTTTGCACTTCTAGGCGGGGCTCGCTGGCGCCTGGCAACAGAAGCCAGCACTACCCCCCCACCCCCTGCCCGACTCTGCGCCGCCGCGCCTGCGACAGCGTTGAGATTCGCTTGCCGGGGGCGCAATGCGTTAATCTCTCCTTCACGACTTCGCCCCGAACGTGGGCGGACCGGATCGTCCCGGTTCGCGACGAACGGCGCAGGGCCCTCGCCGTCCCCCTCGCCTTTCATCGCGCCGAGAATCGGATATGGTCCCCGCGAAACACGCCTGGCCTCACGCAGACGGAACGACCGATGAGCTCCAACCCCCTCGACTACGGCCGCCTGATGCAACGAGCGCTGCGCTCGGTGGTGCACGAGGCGCTGGCCGTCGCGGTGGAGGAGGGGCTGCCGGGCGAGCATCACTTCTACATCTCCTTCGACACCTCCCACCCCGGCGTCGACATCCCCGACTGGCTGAAAGCCCAGTATCCCGAGGAGCTGACCATCGTCCTCCAGCATGAGTTCTGGGACCTGGCGGTGACCTCGGATCGGTTCTCGGTCGGCCTGTCGTTCTCGGAACGGCCGGTGAAGCTGACCGTGCCCTTCGACGCGGTGCTGACCTTCGTCGACCCCCATGCGGAATTCGGCCTGAAGTTCGACCCCCACGAGGTCGACGACGATAACGAGCTGGGCGAGCTGGACGAGAGCCTGGCCGAGGACGACGACGAGGATCCCGACCCCACGCCCCCCTCGGGCGGCAAGGGCTCGGGCGAGGTGGTCAGCCTGGACCGCTTCCGCAAGGGCTGATCCCCGCGCCGGCGACCCGCGTGACGCGGGCGCCGTTGCTCCGCTTCGCGCACGCCCGTATACAGCCTCCCGGATCGCATTTCCGGAGGTTCCCCCAGATGACCGCCACCCGCACCGAGACCGACAGCTTCGGCCCGCTCGAGGTTCCCGCCGACCGTTACTGGGGCGCGCAGACCCAGCGCTCGCTGATGAACTTCCCCATCGGCTGGGAGAAGCAGCCGGTCGCGGTGGTCCGCGCGCTGGGCGTCATCAAGTGCGCCGCCGCCAGGACCAACATGGCGCTGGGCGTGCTGGACGAGAAGCTGGGCGCCGCCATGGTCGAGGCCGCCACCGAGGTGGTCGAGGGCAAGCTCGACGATCACTTCCCGCTGGTGGTCTGGCAGACCGGCTCGGGCACCCAGTCGAACATGAACGCCAACGAGGTCGTCTCGAACCGCGCGATCGAGATCCTGGGCGGCGAGATGGGCTCCAAGTCGCCCGTCCACCCCAACGACCACTGCAACATGGGCCAGTCGTCCAACGACACCTTCCCGACGGCGATGCACATCGCCGCTGCGATGACCGCGCGCGACGTGCTGCTGCCCGGGCTGCGCAAGCTGCACGCCGCCCTGCAGGAGAAGCAGGAGGCGTTCAAGCACATCATCAAGATCGGCCGCACCCACACCCAGGACGCGACCCCGCTGACGCTGGGCCAGGAGTTCTCGGGCTACGTCTGGCAGGTCTCCCAGGGCATCGACCGGGTGGAGCGGGCGCTGCCCAACATCCTGGCGCTCGCCCAGGGCGGCACCGCCGTCGGCACCGGCCTGAACGCCAAGGTCGGATTCGCCGAGGCCTTCGCCGAGAACGTCGCCGAGATCACCGGCATGGCCTTCCACACCGCGCCGAACAAGTTCGAGGCGCTGGCGGCCCATGACGCGGTGGTGGAGATGTCGGGCGCGGTGAAGACGGTCGCGGCCTCGCTGTTCAAGATCGCCAACGACATCCGCTTCCTGGGCTCCGGCCCGCGCTGCGGGCTGGGCGAGCTGATCCTGCCGGAGAACGAGCCCGGCTCCTCGATCATGCCGGGCAAGGTGAACCCCACCCAGTCCGAGGCGCTGACCCAGGTCTGCGCCCATGTCTTCGGCAACGACGCGGCCATCGGCTTCGCCGGCTCGCAGGGGCATTTCGAGCTCAACGTCTACAAGCCGATGATGATCTACAACCTCCTGCAGTCGATGCAGCTGCTGGGCGACGCGGCCTCGGCCTTCACCGACAACTGCGTGGTGGGCATCCGCGCCGACGAGGTGCGCATCGAGAAGCTGATGCGCGAAAGCCTGATGCTGGTCACGGCGCTGGCCCCCACCATCGGCTACGACGCCGCCACCAAGGTCGCCAAGACCGCCCACAAGAACGGCACGACCCTCAAGCAGGAGGCGATCGCCCTGGGCTACGTGGACGAGGAGACCTTCGACCGCGTGGTGCGCCCCGAGGACATGCTCGGCCCGAAGTGAGCGACCTGACCTTGCCGCGCCCGCGCCGGGCGCGCGATGATCAGGGCCCCGGGGACATCCCCGGGGCCCTTCGTCTTTCCGGGTCCGCGGGCCCTCCGCCGCCGAGATAGCCGCCATGCGCTCCCTGCCCCCGATCCGCGCCGCCCGGCCTGCCGACGCTCCGGCCCTGAGCGCGCTGGCGCGCGAGAGCTTCGCGCTCTACGTCCCGCGCATGGGGCGGGCGCCTGCGCCGATGGACCAGGACTTCCCCGGCGACATCGCCGCCGGCCGCTGCTGGATCGTGGACGGCCCCGACGCGGCGCCGCTGGGCCTGCTGGTAGGCTATGGCGAGGGTCCGGCGGACGACCCCTCGTTCCACCTCGAGACGGTGGCCGTCTCGCCCGGCGCGCAGGGCCTGGGCCACGGCCGCGCGCTGATCGCCTTCGCCGAGGCGGAGGCGGCCCGGCAGGGATTGCCCTGCGTGCGCCTCTACACCAACGCGATGATGACCGAGAACCTGCGCCTCTACCCACGCCTGGGTTACGCCGAGACCGGGCGGCGGCGCGAGGCCGGCTTCGACCGGGTGTTCTTCGAGAAACGTCTGTAGGGCGCATTTCAATGCGCCATCCGCGGCCCGCCTCAGGCGCGCCGCGGGAGGGGCGAGGGACCACGGCCCCCGCCCTGCGCGTCAATTCCATGGCAAAAGGCGCAATCAAGC
>CAXGVP010000201.1:0-6491 GCA_964013055.1 uncultured Albimonas sp. | reverse complement strand
CGTCGCAGGCTCGTATTGCGACGATCGCCCGCGAGCCTGCGATGCAGACCGGCAGATCGGTCCACGGGGGCCCGGCCTGCATCGCCGCGTCTCGGTCGGGTCCGCGGATGGTGTCGGGCGCTCCCAGCGCCCAACTGGCGACCTCCGCGCCGAAGGACCGGCCCGAAGGCCTCCGGACGAAGCGACTGTTCGCCCGGCTGCCGATCTGCGGCAGGGCTTCATGCCCGGGCGCCCGTTCCCGCGGCGTCGTCGCCAGCAAGCGACGACGCGTCTGGGCCGGTCATTCCCACGCCCGGCATGACAGGCGTCCGCGTCGCAGGCGACGCCGAGGCGGATCGTCGCCTCGCCGCCGGCGGCCCGGCTGCTCTCGAGATGCAGCAGCGCGTCGTCGCCGAGAGTGGCGATCCGGACCGCATCGCCCTCGCCGTCGGGCGCGCCGGCCGACCTGGCCCCGAGCGACGCATGCGCGACGCCGGCGACGCGGTCGTCGCGCAGTGCGCAGAGGGCGGCGGCGCTCGCCCGCGAGGTCGCCTGGCGCGAGCCGGGCGCAGGCGCAGTCCGGTGTCCCTCGTTTCGACCCGCCCAGCGTGACGTCGATTCAGAAAGATGTTGCCGGAGCAGGCGATCTCCGCCGCCTCCGCGGCGAGCTCGGTCGCGCCGACAACGGTGTCCAGGCGATCAACGGCATCCTGCGGAGGTTCCGAGCCGGGACGCCATGGCGGGACGTGCCCGAGCGCCAAGGCCCGCGGGCGACGCTCTGGAACCGCTTCACCGATGGCGTGCCGCCGGGGTCTCGGATCGCATTCTGCAGGCGATCTCGGAGGCCCGCGACGGCGACATCGGGATGATCGACAGTCCCTGCGTCCGCGTCCACCAGCACCGGGCCGCAGGAAAAAGGGCGCTGAAGACCATGGTTGCATGGGACAGTTGCGCGGCGGCCTGACCACGAAGATCCATGCGCGGGTCGACGCCGACGGCCGTCCCATCCGCCTGAAGCTGACGCCCGGCCAGGCGGGCGACGCGACGGTGGGGGCCGAGTTCGTCGCCGACCTGGACCGCGGCGGGATCCTGATCGCAGACCGGCCCGACGACGCCAACCCGATGCGCGACGCCGCGGCGGCCCGCGGCGTCCGGTCGACCATCCCCCCCCGCGGGATCCGCAAGCACCCGTTCAGCTTCAGCGTCCGGGTCGATCGCCGGCGCAGTCTCGTCGAGCGCGTTCTCGATCGCATCAAGCGGTTTCGCGGCCGCGCCGCTCGCTCTGACCGAAGACCGGACGACTCCCTCGCCGCCCTCGAGCTCGCAGCCATCCGCTACTGGATTGCGGACATGCGAATCCGAGTCCCGGTCGGGACGCGAGACCCGTGCGCCCTCGGGCCGGGACTGCGGCGACGGGCGGCTTCGCCTGCACGATCCCGGCCGGCAGCGCCCGTCTCCGGCCGTCGAGGGAGGGCTCGAGGCGCTGGAGGTGCGGGGCTGAGGCCGCCTCCGGACCCTCCGGGCGTCGGAGCGGGGCGGCGGGCCGCGGGAAGCCCCGGGGCGCGCCCGGCCGCGGCGCCCCGCGCTGGGCTCCCGGCCGGGGCGCCGCCGCGGCGGCCGGGAGACGGCAGCCGGTCGGCGCCGGCGGAGGCGCATGGGCGGGGTTCGCGCAAGCGCAATCGACCCATGTCCGGAGCGTCCCGGCTCTGTCGGGGCGATGGCCGGCCTCCCGACCGACGCCGCTCGGGTCTGCGTCGCCCGCGGGAAGGTTCAAGGGCGGTCAGTGCGGCCCTGGTCGCCGCCGGCCGGCCCGCGCGGACGCCCAGGCGTCTCGACCCTGCGATGGACAAGGACCGGATGCAGGAACAGGCTGGGGCGACGCCCCCGCGCCCGGCCTCGCCTGCGGGCCGGCCGCGGGGGGCTTGGCGGCGCCGCTGGCCGGCGCGTGGTTCGCGGCCGCGTGCGGCGAGCGCAGGGCGGGACCGGGCGACGACCCCGGCGACGGCGAAACGTGCAGGCGGGAGGGACACGCGACCATGACGATCCGTATCCTCGGCTCCGGCCGCAGGAGGGGGGCCGCAGGGCCGGCGCCCCCGACGCCGCGCCCCGAGACCGCCTCCGCTCCGGTTTCACCCGGCGCGCGCAGGGTCCGCGCCCGCTCCCGGATCCGGGACCGACGGGCCCCCGCCGGCCGGCGGCCCGGGCCGCGCCTTCGTGCCCGTCGCCGGGGTGGCCTGCGGACGCGCCTCGCCGCCGCCGCGCGGTTCCGCCCCCCGTTTCGCAAGACCGCGCCGCCGACGGCGCAGGAAAGGAGAGCCTCATGAAGATCACCCGTGCCGGAACCGCCCCCTCGGGCGTCGGCCCCTCCGACTGGTTCACCGGCGCCGTGCGCATCGACCCGATGTTCTCGGCCGAGGAGCCCGGCCGCGTCGCCGGCGCCCATGTCACCTTCGAGCCCGGCGCCCGCACCGCCTGGCACACCCATCCCGCCGGCCAGACCCTGATCGTCACCTTCGGCAAGGGGCGCGTGCAGCGCGAGGGCGGCCCGGTCGAGGAGATCCGCCCCGGCGACGTCGTGTGGTTCCCCGCCGGCGAGAAGCACTGGCACGGCGCCTCGCCCGAGGCCGCCATGTCCCACATCGCCATCCAGGAGCGGATCGACGGCTCGGCCGTGACCTGGATGGAGAAGGTCGCCGACGAGGACTACCTCGGCTGATCCCGCCCGCCCCCGCGGGTCCGCGCCGTCCGCCGCGCGGACCCCGGGACCGGCCGCGCGCCCGGGCCCTTGCGCAGGGCCCGGGCGTCCGCGTCGCGGGACATGGGGCCGGCCTGCGCCGCTGCGTCGCTCGCACGGGGCCGTTCGCAAGGGGCCGCTCTCACGGGTCCGCTCCCACGGGCCGGGTCGCGGCAGGGGCGAGCGGGGCGCCGTTGCATCGCCCCAGGGGTTTCCATTCCGCCACGTCTCCTTCCGTCTTGCGGAACCCTCGCCGTCTTGTGGAAGAAACACGGGTCGAGCCGCCGCCGCCGCCCTATGCTTGTTGCAGAGCAGCAAGGCGCCAGCCGGGTGCAAAGCCCGCGGCCTCCCGCAGATCAGGACGAGGATTTCCCGATGGTCTTCGCTCGCTCGAGCTTGCCTTCGCCGCGCGTCGCCCGCGGCCCCGCCTTCGCCTCCCGCCCCCGTTCCCGACCCCGTCGCGCGGGGATCGTCGCCGTGCTCGCGGGGCTCGCGCTCGCCGGCTGCGCCCAGCAGGGGCCGCTGGACGAAACCGCCTCCGCCCCCGCGCCGGCCGCCCCCGCAGCGCTGGAGACGCCCGTCGATCCGGCCGTCGCCGAGCTCGCCTCCGCCCCGATCCCCGAGACCTACCAGGACCTGATGGACCGCCACGCGATCCCCTTCCAGGTGCCCCGGCAGGGCAAGGCGATCCTGGTCAACGTGCCCTCCTACGAGCTGATCGCCTTCGAGGACGGGGAGCCGGTGATCCGCAGCCGGGTGATCGTGGGGCGCGACATCTCCGGCGACCGCACGCCCGAGATGACCACCGAGACCTCGGTGGTCCGCTTCCGCCCGACCTGGCGGCCGACCCCGATGATGATCAGCCGCGGCGACTACCAGGACAAGACCTGGCCGCCGGGCCCCAACAACCCCCTGGGCCTGCTGGCGATCCGGCTGGAGCCGGGGATGCTGATCTACCTGCACGGCACCAACCGCCCCGAGCTGTTCGACAAGCAGGCGCGCGCCCTCTCGGGCGGCTGCGTGCGGGTCGAGCGCTGGGACGAGGTCGCGGCCTGGGTGCTGGACGTCGACGTGGACGAGGTGCACCGCCTGGCCAACGGCGACCGGACCTTCGACATGGAGACCTCGGGCGTGCCGGTGATGATGCGATATTTCACCGAGTTCCCCGACGCGCAGGGCGAGCTCCAGGCCTACAACGACGTCTACGACCAGGGCGGCTCGGCCTATGGCGTGGCGGCGCAGGTGGCGGCGCTGAACTGATCCCGGCCCGCGGGAGGGGGCCTGGGCGGGCCCCCGCCCGATCCCGCCCCGGCCCCCTGCGCCTGCGCGCCGGGGACGGCGGCCCCGGTTGGGCCGGGGTCGGTCGGCTCCCCCGGGGCGCGCGGCTTCGCCTCGGGCCTGTCTTTTCTCTTCGCTGACGACGGTCGCGTTTACGAACCCTTTGCCTTGTTGGGCGAAGGATCGCCTCCGACCCGTCCCGTCCCTCCGGACGCGACGGGATGACGGAGGGTTGAATGCGCCTGCCGACGCGAAGCGAGCCGCGGCTCGCGGTCATCGTGATGGCCGCGGTGAGCCTGTCGGTGCTGGTGGCCACGGTGCTGGTCTCGGCCGGCCTGCAGGCGCGGCTGCGCAATCAGGCGCTGGACCGCGCGGCGGCGGAGCTGAGCTTCCGCGCCGACCTGCTCGCCGGCCGGGTCGAGAGCTATGTGCGCCTCGCCGACGGGCTTTCGCAGGTGCCGCCGCTGGCGGGGCTGGATCGTGCCGCGGCGACGGGGATCGATGCGCGCGACGGCTCGACCCGCGCGCAGTGGTTGGCGCGGCTGGGCGTCATCTTCCTGTCCACCCTGCGCTCCGAGCGGGTAGTCTACCAGGCCCGCTACCTCGACGCGACGGGGCAGGAGGTGGTGCGCCTCGACCGGATCGACGGGTCGCTGGTGCGCACGCCGGACGGGGCGCTGCAGGCCAAGGCCGACCGCGGCTACATGCAGGTCGCCGCCGCCCGCGGGGCCGGGCCCGCCTTCGTCACCCCGATCAGCATGAACGAGGAGAACGGCGCGATCGATCCGCGGCTGATCCCCACCCTGCGCGCCATCGCTCCCGCGCAGGACGAGGACGGGCGGGTGCTGGGCTGGATCGTGCTCAACATCGATCTGCGCGAGACGCTGCGCGAATTGGGCTTCGCCGGCGGCGCAGAGCCGCCGCCCCAGATCGTCGACGCCGAGGGGCGATACGTCGCCACCCTCGACCCTGCCCGGATCCCGGCGATGGCCCAGGCGCGGCCGGGCGCCGCCTGGTCCGATCACCCCGCGCTGGCCCGTCGCCTGGTCGAGGGGGAGGCGTTCCCGCTCGATCACGCCGATGAGGGCGTGGAGGGCGACGGCGCCCTGCTGGTCGCCTCGGCGTTCCACATCGAGGGGATGGAGCCCCCGCAGGACTACATGCTGACGCTGGAGCGTCAGGCGGGCCCGATCGACACGCTGCTGACCGCGGCCTGGACCGACGCGCTGCTGGCGGGGCTGGGGGCGACGATCGTGGCCGGGGGGCTGGCGCTGCTGCTGGGGCGGCGCATGGCCGGCCCGCTGCGCCGCCTCGCCGCCGCAGGAGAGGCGGTGACGCGGGGGGCCGATCCCGACGCGGTGACCTGGCCCACGGACGGCGTGCACGAGATCCGCCGCACCGCCGCCGCCTTCCACGAGATGGCGATCCGCGCCCGCGACCGGCTCGACGAGCTCCGCGCGCGGGAGGCGCGGCTGGGCGCGGTGATGGACGGCGCGGTCAACGGCATCGTCTCGATCGACTCCGGCGGAAGCATCCGCTACGTCAACCGCTCGATCCTCGAGATGTTCGGCTACCGGCGGGAGGAACTGCTGGGCCGCGACGTCTCGGTGCTGGCGCCCGAGCCCTACGCCTCGGCCCACCCGGGCTACCTGCTCGCCTACGCCCGCACCGGCCAGGCCCGGATCCTGGGCCGCCCGCTGGAGGTCGAGGCGGTGCGCGCCGACGGCACGCGCTTCCCGGTGCGGCTGGCGGTCTCCGCCCACCGGGTCGACGGGGCGCCGACCTACACCGGCCTGATCGCAGACCTGTCGCAGGAACGGCGGACCGAGCGGATGAAGGCCGAGTTCATCTCGACCGTCAGCCACGAGCTGCGCACGCCGCTGGCCTCGATCAAGGGGGCGCTGTCGCTGCTGCGCTCAGGCGTGGCGGGCGAGCTGCCGGCGGCCGCCGACGAGATGATCGACATGGCCCAGAGCAACAGCGAGCGTCTGATCCGCCTGATCAACGACATCCTCGACTTCGAGAAGATCGCCGCCGGCGGCATGAGCTTCGAGCGCGCCTCGGTCGACCTGCGCGTGCTGGCCGCGAAGTCGTTGTCGGAGCTCGCGTCCATGGCCGAGGTGCGCGGGGTGTCGCTGGTCCTCGTCCCCGCCGATCCGCCCGGCCCGGCGCAGATCGAGGCCGACCCGGTGCGCATCGGGCAGGTGCTGGCCAACCTGGTCTCCAACGCGATCAAGCATTCCGACGCGGGCGACGCCGTCGCCGTGACGGTGGCCCCCGACGGCGACGGCTGGCGGGTGGCGGTCGCCGACCAGGGCCCGGGCGTGCCGGTGCATTTCCGCGACCGGATCTTCTCGCGCTTCGCGCAGGCCGACAGCTCCGACCGGCGGGCGCGGGGCGGCTCCGGCCTGGGGCTGAGCATCGCGCGCGCCATCGTCGAGGCGCATGGCGGCGAGATCGGCTTCGACTGCCCGCCCGAGGGCGGCTCGATCTTCGCCTT
>CAXGVP010000200.1:0-6495 GCA_964013055.1 uncultured Albimonas sp. | reverse complement strand
CGTTCCCCGTCGCCCTGCCCGCCGACGCGCGCCTGCGCCTGCTGTCGGCCATCGAGCTGCGCGGCGACCGGGCGGATTTCGGCGGCCTCTCGGCGCTGGAGGTCGACCGGCGGGGAGAGCGCTTCGTCGCCCTCACCGACCAGGGCGCCTGGGTCGAGGGGCGGATCCGGCGTGCCGGCGACCGGCTCTCGGCGGTGACCGAGGCGACCTTCGCCCCGATGCTCGAGGCCGGCGTCCTGCCCGCCCCGCGCCTGCGCGACGCCGAGGGCCTGGCCATCGCCGCCCCCGACCTCTCCGGCCCCCGCCACGTCGGCTTCGAGCGCCTCAAGCGCGTCGAGCGGATGCCCGGCGGGCCCGCAGGCGCCCCCGACGCTCCGGGCGAGGGCGTGATCGTCGCCCAGCCGCGCGAGTGGCTGGTCCCCGGCCCCAACGCCGGCCCCGAGGCGCTGGCCGTCGCCCCCGACGGCCGCATCCTGGCGGTGATGGAGGAGCCCTTCGCCCCGAACGCCCCCTTCACCGCCGCCTGGATCGGCCCCGGCCCCGAGACCCCCGCCCCCTACCGGCGCATCGCCGTGCCCCAGCTGCTGCCGATGTCGGCGACCGGCGCGGATTTCGACGACGCCGGCCGGCTGTGGCTGCTGATGCGCCGCTTCTCCTTCGCCTCGGGCTTCTCCTTCGCCATCGTGCGCTTCCGGCGCGAGGGCGACGGCTTCGTCGACGGCGAGGTGATGCTCGACATGCCCCCCGGCCCCGGCTCGGACAACGCCGAGGGGATCGCCGCCTGGACCGACCCGCTGGGCCGCACCCGGCTGCTGGTGATCACCGACGACAACCTCAACCTCCTCCAGCGCACCGTGCTCTACGAGTTCGAGTCGCCCGACTGAGCGCCCGGCCCCGGGGAGGCTTCCGCTACGGCGATCGGTCGACCGGGGCCGTTTCCGGGATGACGGTCCATGGCCGCCGCCGGGGGTTGGTGAACGGCTTCCGTGCGCGAGGGGCGGCGGGTTCCTCGCGTCGTGGGATCCTGCGGAGGCGATTCTCGATGAGCAGGACAGTCGCAGCCATCGCGTCGACCGGCGCCGCGCTCGCGTCCGCGCCGACGGGGGCGCAGGCCTGCAGGGTCGACCGGGTGCTTGAAGGCGGTCGACGGCGCCGTCCCGCTCATCGACGCCCACCTCGGCGGGGTGAATGCCGCCGGCTCCAACGACGGCGTCCCGAGCGCCGCCGCCTCGCCTGAGGCCGCGAGCCGCGTCCGCGCCGGCCCCCCGCCGCCTGCACCCGACGCCCCTCGCGGTCCCCGGCCGCTGACGCGACCTCGCGCCCGGCAGACCGGCTTTGCGCGAGGTCAGGCTTCGGGGCGCAGGCGTCGGGGGTCAGGCGTCGGGGGTCAGGCGTCGGGGGGGAAGGTTGCGGGGGCGCAGGCTGCGGAGGGCCGGCTGCGGGGCCCTGCCTTGCAGCCCATCAGCTCTCCGCCGAGAGGGTCAGGGTTCCGGCATCCTCGGCCAGGTCCTCGATCCCCAGGGGGTGCTGCGGGCGGGCGATGCGGTTGCGGGTGACCCAGATCAGCCGCTCCTCGGCGCGGGTGATCGCGACATAGGCCAGCCGCTTCCACAGCGGCAGCCCCGCCTCGTTCCGCCCCGCCCGCCAGGCGGCGTAGAGATCCGGCGCATAGACCTGCACCGTGTTCCACTGGCTGCCCTGCGCCTTGTGGATCGTCGCCGCCGCCCCGTGCAGGAAGGCCGCGCCCATGGTGGCGGCGGTGGGGATGAAGGGCTCCTCCTGGTCGGGCAGCTCGATCTGGATGATCGCGGCCACGTTGACCTTCGGCTCCTCCGCCCCCAGCACGTGAATGCGCGCGAAGCCCGGCTTGCGCCCCGGCCCGAGGTAGATGCACTGCGCCCCCTTCACCAGCCCCCGCGCCTCGAGGTCGATGCGCTTGCGGCGGTGCTTCATCGGCAGCTCCACCCCGTCGCAGATCAGCGGCTCGCCCGGCAGCAGCTCGGTCTCCGGCGCGCCGTGGACGTGCCGGAAGGCATGGATCAGCCGGATCCGGGTGGCGTTGCGCCAGACCAGCATCGGCGAGCGGGCCATCGCGCCCGCGTCCGCCCGCTCCCCCAGCACCACGCGGTCGTCGCGGGCGGCGGCCTGCTCGACCATCCGCTCGAAGTCCGGGAAGTCGATCTGGGGATCGGCCAGCGCGTGCGCGAGGTCGAGGATCGGGTTGTCCGCCGCCTGCCGGTGGATGCGGGAAAGCTCGAACTTCCGCTCCTCGGGCAGCTTGTCGAAGACCATGGCGCCGGACTGGCCGACGGGGGCCAGCTGCGCCGGATCGCCGAAGAGGACGATCAGCCGGAACAGGGCCCTGAGGTCCTCCATCTGCCGGTCGTCGATCATCGAGGCCTCGTCGACCAGCGCGATGTCGAGCGGATCGTCCCGCCGGGTCCAGCCCTTGATGAAGTCCGAGCCGCGCAGCCCCATCGCCGCCAGCGCCCCTGGGATCGAGCCGTGGGACTTGTAGGCGGCCTCGGCGCGGGCGAGCTGCTCCTCGGTGATGGTCTCGGATTCGGGCCGGTCGGCCTCGCCCGACAGCCACTGCGCGATGCGCTCGTATTCGGGGTCGTAGACGGGCGTGTAGACGATGCGGTGGATGGTGGTCGCCGGCACGCCCAGGTTGCGCAGGACCGAGGCGGCCTTGTTGGTCGGGCTCAGCACCGCGAAGGTGCGCCGGTCGCGCTTCTTGCGGTTCTCCCAGTCGGAGGACACCGCCTCGACGCCGGCCGCCTCCAGCTCCTTGACCAGGGACGCCAGCAGCCGGGTCTTGCCCGAGCCCGCCTTGCCCAGGATCGCCACCACCTCGGCCGCGCGGGCGTCGTCGTCGTCGATGGATTCCGAGGAGGCCGCGTCGAGATCCACGCCCAGCCCCTCCAGCCGCGCGGCGACGATGGCGCGCGCGTGGGCCTGGTCCTCGGAGAACTCGATGCGGGCGACGCCGGCGTCCATGCGGGCCTCTGCGGTCGGCTGTGGGGGCGCAGGCGCGCGCGGCCCCTGCCCGGCCTTCCTAGCCGCTCCCGCCCGCAGAGGGAATCCCGGCCGGCCGCAGGCGGCGGCGAAAGCGGCTGGACACGGGATCGTGAGCGACTACCCTGCTCATCCGACGTTCATCCGAAAGACCCCTTTCATGAGATTTCCCTCTCTCGCCCGCCGTTCCGCGGGCCGTCGCCTCGGGCTCGCGCTGGTCCCGCTGGCGTTTCTCGCGGCCTGCGGCGGCGCCGTCAGCAGCCGCACCCCGGTCGACCATGTGCCCCTCGACCCGGAGAGCTTCGCGATCCGCGGCGTGACTTTCGGGCGCGGCGCCGCCGAAAGCTCGCTGACCGTGGCGACCCGCCTGCAGGAGCGCGACGGCAAGGCGATGCTCTGCGGCGCCTACGTCAAGAAGGGGGACTTCCAGCTGCTCGACTTCGACGTGCTGGCCGAGATCCTGCTGCGCACCGAGGTCTATTTCGACGACATCCGCCTGATGTCGGACATCGACGACTTCGCCGGCCCCCTGCCCTGGGGCGCGGCGAGCGGGATGAACGCGACCTGCCTGCCGACCGAGCTCGCCTGGAGGCCGGAGTTCGCCGACCTCGACCGGCTGCGGGTGGAGTTCCCCGAGAAGGTCCGCCGCGCCGGCTGACCCCGGCGGGGCCGGCGCCGGCCTCAGCGGCCCCCGTCGGCCAGCGCCCGGGTCACCAGGCGCTGGTCGTCGGGATCGCGCAGCGCCTCCGCCGCCCGTCCGACGCGGGCCAGCAGGCGCGCGGCGGCGTCGCGGTCCTCGGGCGCGGTCGCGGCGGCCTGCAGGGCCGAGAGGCCGCGCGCCGCGGTCTCCAGCACCTGGGCGTGGTCGCGCCCGGCCTCGATGATCGGGTGGATCAGGCGGGGCGCCAGCCAGGCCGCCCCGCAGCCCGGCGCGGCGAGGATCGCCTCGCCCCCCGGCTCCCGGCGCAGGCGCGAGGGCGGGCCGCGATGCGCCAGCCGCATGCAGCCCTCAAGGATCCGGTCGAGGCAGGCCATCGCCGTGAACGGGTCGTTGAGCGAGGGCGACAGCGCCCGCATCGCGATCTCGGACAGGGCGTCGCCCTCGAAATCCGCGACCCCGGTGCGGCGGCGGCGCGGCGTCAGCGCCAGGCGGGCGCGCAGGGCGTCCTCGACCCCCCCCGTGCCGGCGCCGTCGTGCATCCCCAGCGCCAGCGCCAGCGGCGCGCCGGGCAGCAGGTGGTCGTTCTCCCGCGCCACCAGCACCAGCCGCAGGCCGTGGCCGCGCGCCCACTCCGCCAGCCCGTCGAGATCGACCGAGGCGAGATAGCCCGCCGAGGCGGCGGGGATCGCGCGGCCCTCGGCGCGGGCCAGCGCCTCCAGCGCCTCGGCCTCGGGGTGTTCGCGCGCATCCGCGCGCTCGGCCGCGTCGGAGGAGACGGCGGAGACGAACATGTCCCCCACCCGCGCCACGGTGGCGTCGGCGCGGATCGCCTCGGACATGCGGGTGGCGAACAGCACCACGGCGACCAGCGTCAGCGAGCCCAGCACCGAGGCGATCGCCACCGCCGTCAGCGACGCCGCGCCCCCCGGGTCCCCCTGGGTCAGCACCAGCAGGCCGGACAGCGAGGCGAAGAAGGCCGACAGGCTCAGCCCCAGCAGCGCCTGGGTGACGTTGGCCTGCAGCCAGAAGTCGATGATTCTGGGCCCGATCTGCTGGGAGGTCAGGGTCAGGGCCACGAAGGACAGCGAGAAGACGATGGAGATCACCGTCACCATGCCGCCCGCGACCATGGTCAGCAGGTCGCGCGCCGCGTCGGCGTCGTAGCCGCTTTCGAGCTCCACCACCCGGGCCGCGATGTCGTCGAGCCCCAGCCACGCCAGCCCCGCCGAGGGCTCGGCCCCCAGCAGCAGCGCCGGCAGCACCAGCGCCTGGCTGATCGCCAGCATCGCCAGCGGCACGAACCACAGGCTTTCCAGCGCGGCGGCGAGCAGTCCCCTGAGCCGGGTGCGCATGGCCCTCAGCCCTCGCCCGGCAGGGCGCCGGGGGCGCGGGCGGGATCGGCCTCGGCCGCGTCCCTCGGCGCCTCGGGGGCGGGGGGCCAGTCCTCGCCGCGCATCTCCTCGATGCGCGAGGCGGTGCGCTCGAACTCGAAGGCGCCGGGGCCGTCCTCGTAGAGACTTTCAGGCTCGGCCGCGGCGGAGACGTAGATCTTGGTCTTCGCCTCGTAGAGCGCGTCGACCAGGGTCACGAAGCGCTTGGCCTCGTTGTTGCGGGCGCGCGAGAGGCGGGGGACGTCCTCGATCATCAGCACCTTCACGGTCTCGGCCAGGGCGAGGTAGTCGGCCGGGCCCAGCGGGCGCGCGCAGAGCTCCTCGAAGCCCGCGCGCAGGGCGCCGGGCTTTGCCCGCTTGAAGGTTTCCCTGCGGCCGGGGAATTCCAGGGTCAGGGGCGCCTCGGGGGCGTCGCCCTGCTCGGCCCAGAGGCGATCCATCTCGGCCGCGGTCTCGGGGCCCAGCGGCGAGAGATAGCGCACGTCGCCCCGGGTGCGGTCCTGGCGGTGGTCGGCGGCGCCGTCGAGGTGGTGGACGTCGAGCCGGTCCTTGAGGATCTCGATGAAGGGCAGGAAGATCGCGCGGTTGAGCCCGTCCTTGTAGAGGTCGTCGGGGTGGCGGTTGGAGGTGGTGACCACCACCACGCCGCGGGCGAAGAGCGCCTCGAACAGGCGGCCCACGATCATCGCGTCGGCGATGTCGGTGATCTGCATCTCGTCGAAGCAGAGCAGCGTGGCGCTGTCGGCGATGGCGTCGGCGACGGGCTGGATCGGGTCCTTCTCGTGTTTCTCGCGGGCCTTCCTGATCCCCGCGTGGACCTCCTGCATGAAGGCGTGGAAGTGGACGCGGCGCTTGGGGCTGACCGGGGCGATGTCGCAGAACAGGTCCATGAGCATGGATTTGCCCCGCCCGACGCCGCCGTAGATGTAGAGGCCGCCCAGCGTCTCCTGCCGGTTCTTCTCGCGCCCCCAGCCGAACCAGCCGCGGGCGACCTTCTTGCCGGCCTTCGGATCGTAGTTCTTCAGCCGGTCGTGGAGGAGCTGCAGCTGCTCCGCCGCCTGGGCCTGGGCCGGGTCCGCCTTGAGCGTCCCCGCCTTGACCAGGGCGCGGTAGCGGGAGAGGGGCGTCTCGGCGGTGGAGGTCATCGGCAGGCGGTGTCCGGGATCGGGGGCGGGGACGGGCGGCATGGGCCGCGAGGCCCGCCCCCGTGAAAAGGCGCGGGCGGGCGGGATGTCAACCACTCCCGCGTCCCGCCCGGGACCGGGCAGCGCCCTCGGGGGCGTCGAGCCCCCTCGGCCGAGCGGCGACTGCGCGCCGACAGCCGGGGGGCTGGCGGAGGCGGCGGGCTGGCTGCGCTGCGTCCGGGGGAGAGGGCGCCGGGCCCGGAGGCGCAGGCGGCGAGCGGGCGGGGCGCCTGTGGGGGAT
>CAXGVP010000199.1:0-6500 GCA_964013055.1 uncultured Albimonas sp. | reverse complement strand
TCTCGGCGCTCGACGTGACCGTGCAGGCGCAGGTGCTGGAACTGCTGGCCGACCTGCAGGCGCGGCTGGGACTGAGCTACCTGTTCATCTCCCACGACCTCGCCGTGGTCCGCCAGATCGCCCACCACGTCCACGTCATGCGCCGCGGCCGCGTGGTCGAGAGCGGCGCCCCGGACAAGATCTTCTCGAGCCCGGAGACCGACTACGCGCGCGAGCTGATCGCCGCGATCCCGGGCGCCGCGCCCCGCGCGACGCGGCCGGCGCCCGAGGCGCCCGCCCTGCGGCGGGCCTGACCCCCGGGCGCGGCGAGGCGGCCGCGCCCGCCGCCCGCCGCGACGCCCCGGCCTCGCCGGCCGCCTCCAGCCGCGGCTACAGCGTGTTGTAGCACAGGCCGCCGTCGATCAGCAGGTTCTGGCCGACGAAGTAGCCGGCCTGGGCGCTGCACAGGAAGGCGCAGGCCTCGCCGAATTCCTCGGGGTCGCCGACGCGGCCGGCGGGGATCTCGGCGTTCAGCCGGTCGACCGCCGCGCCCAGCTTGACGATGCGGGCGGTGGCGAAGGCGCCGGGCAGCAGGTTGTTGATCGTCACGTTGCGCCCCGCCACCTGGCGCGAGACGCCCGCCACATAGCCCGCCAGCCCCAGGCGCGCCGCGTTCGACAGGTCGAGATGGTGCGCCGGCTTCACCGAGGTCATCGAGGTGATGTTCACGATCCGCCCGAAGCCGCGCTCGGTCATGCCCTCGACCACGGCGCGGATCATGTGGATGCCGGCCATCATGTTCGAGGCGATCGCCCCCTCCCAGTCCGCCTCGGTCAGCTCGCGGAAGTCCTTCTGCGGCGGGCCGCCGGCGTTGGTGACCAGGATGTCGGGGTCGGGCAGGGCGGCGAGAACCGCGGCGCGGCCCTCGGCCGTCGAGACGTCGGCGACGACGCCGAGGACCTCGGCCCCCGTCTCCTCGCGCAGCCTTGCGGCGGCGGCGTCCAGCGTCGCGGCGCGGCGGCCGTTGAGCAGGACGGTGCAGCCCTCGCGGGCGAGGGAGCGGGCGCAGGCGTAGCCCAGTCCCTCGGAGCTGGCGCAGACGATGGCGCGGCGGCCGGTGAGTCCAAGGTCCATTCGGAAAGGTCCTTTGCAGGCGTCGGTTGCAGGATCAGGCGGCTTCGGCGCGGCGGGTCCCGCCCCGGAACGCGGCCAGCAGCTCGGCCTCGCGCAGGGCGGCCGCCTTCATCGCCGCCTCCTTGACGTGGCCGTAGCCGCGGATCGCGTCGGGCAGCCGCGCGAGGTCCAGCGCGGCGGCGCGGTCGCCCGTGGCCAGCCCCTCGCAGAGCTCGGCGATCACACGCTCGTAGCGCCGGGCGAGGGCGCGCTCGGCCCGGCGTTCGGCGGTGCGCCCGAAGGGGTCGAAAGGCGTGCCGCGCAGGACCCGCAGGCGGGCGAGGATCGGGAAGACGCGGCCCATCCAGGGGCCGAACTCGCGCTTGGCCGGCACGCCTGTCTCGGGGTCGCGGCGGGCGAGGATCGGCGGGGCGAGGTGATGCTTCACCGTGACGTCGCCGTCGAACTGCGCCGCGAGCAGGGCCTTGAACGCCGGATCGGCATGCAGGCGCGCCACCTCGTATTCGTCCTTCACCGCCAGCACCTTGTAGTGGAAGCGGGCGACCGCCTCGGCGAAGGCGCCGTCGCCGCCGGCGGCCTGCTCGGCGGCGCGGGCGCGCGCGACCAGGGCGCGGTAGCGCTCGGCGAGGGCGGCGTTCTGATAGGCGGTCAGCCGCTCGGCGCGGTCCGCGACGATCTCGTCGAGACTGCGGGAAGCCCGGGCAGGCTCGGCCGGGGCGCCGGCGGCCCGGGCGACGGCGGCCGGGTCGTGGGCCGCGGCGCGGCCCCAGGCGAAGGCGCGCAGGTTGGCCGCGACCGCGACGCCGTTGAGCTCGACCGCCCGCCTCAGCGCCGCCTCCGAGACCGGGATCAGGCCCTTCTGGAAGGCGTAGCCCAGCATGGTCATGTTGGTGGCGATGCTGTCGCCCATCAGCCGGGTGGCGAGCGCGGTGGCGTCGAGCCGGTCGGCCGTCCCCTCCAGCGCGTCGTCGATCGAGGCGAGCATCCGGCGCGCCTCGAAGTCGATCCCCTGGTTGGAGAGGAACTGCGCGGTCGGCGTCTCGTGGGTGTTGACCACGGCGCGGGTGCGCGCGGGAGACACGCGCGAAAGCGCCGGCGCCCCGGCCGCCGCCACCAGGTCGCAGGCGAGCAGCAGGTTCGCGGCGCCCGCGCCGGTGCGCACGGCGTGCAGCGCCTGCGGGTCGCGGGCGAGGCGGATGAAGCTCATCACCGCGCCGTTCTTCTGGGACATGCCGGTGGAATCAAGCACCGAGGCCCCCCTGCCGTCGAGATGCGCCGCCATGCCCAGCAGCGCCCCGACGGTCAGCACGCCGGTGCCGCCGATGCCGGTCAGCACGATGTCGAACGGCTCCTCCAGCGAAGGGAGCGCGGGGGCGGGCGCGGCGGGGGGCTCGCCCGCCTCGGCCGGCTTCGCGTTGCGGATCGTCGCGCCCTCGACCGTCACGAAGCTGGGGCAGAAACCCTTCAGGCAGGAGAAGTCCTTGTTGCACGAGGACTGGTCGATGGTCCGCTTGCGGCCCAGCTCGGTCTCCAGCGGCTGCACCGCGATGCAGGAGGACTTGACCGTGCAGTCGCCGCAGCCCTCGCAGACCTCGGGGTTGATGAACACGCGGCGGTCGGGGTCGGGGAAGGTCCCGCGCTTGCGGCGGCGGCGCTTCTCGGCGGCGCAGGTCTGGTCGTAGATCAGGATCGTCAGGCCCGGCGTCTCGCGCAGGTCCTTCTGGATGGCGTCGAGGCGGTCGCGATGCTCGATCGCGGTCCCGGCGGGGAAGGCGGCGCGGTCGTGCTTCCCGGGCTCGTCGGAGACCACGACGATCTTCTTCGCGCCCTCAGCGGCCATCTGGGCGGCGATCTGGGGGACGGTCAGCTGGCCCTCGGCGGGCTGGCCGCCGGTCATCGCCACGGCGTCGTTGAACAGGATCTTGTAGGTGATGTTCACCCCCGAGGCCGCTGCCGCCCGCACCGCCAGCGAGCCGGAGTGCGAATAGGTCCCGTCGCCCAGGTTCTGGAACACATGCGCATCCGTCACGAAGGGCGCCTGGCCGATCCAGCTTGCGCCCTCGCCGCCCATGTGGGTGGGGGTGTGGGTGCGCCGCTCGGGGTTGAAGGAGGCCATGCCGTGGCAGCCGATCCCGGCCAGCGCGCGGGAGCCCTCGGGCAGCTGGGTCGAGGTGTTGTGCGGGCAGCCGGCGCAGAAATAGGGCGTGCGCATCAGGGGCGGCGCCCAGGCGCGCGTCTCGACCCCCTGGATCCGCGACAGGCGCTGGCGGAGGCGGTCGTCGGCGGCCCCGAGGCGCTCCAGCCGCTGCGCGAGGGCGCCCGCGACGAGCCCGGGCGAGAGCTCGCCGGCCGAGGGCAGCAGCGGCTCGCCGGTCTCCAGCCGCTTGCCGACCACGCTGGGGCGGCGGTCGGCGGGCAGGTTGTAGAGCATCTCGAGCAGCTGGCGCTCGACGAAGCTGCGCTTCTCCTCGACCACCAGCACGTCCTGCAGGCCGTCGGCGAAGCGCAGGGCGCCGGCGCGCTCCAGCGGCCAGGTCAGGCCCGGCTTGTAGAGGCGGATGCCCAGGCGCGCGCACTCGGCCGCGTCGAGGCCGAGGTCCTCCAGCGCCTGGCGCACGTCGAGATAGGCCTTGCCGGTGGCGAGGATGCCCAGCCGCGCCTGCGGCGGGTCGATCACCAGCCGGTCGAAGGGATTGGCGCGGGCGAAGGCGGCGACCGCCTGCATCTTCGGGCCGTGGAGGCGGCGCTCCATCTCCAGCGGCGGGTCGGGCCAGCGGATGTTCAGGCCGCCCGGGGGCATGTCGAAGTCCAGCGGCGACACGATCGGCCGGCGCACGGCGTCGAGGTCGAGGACCACCGCGCTCTCGACCGTCTCGGCCAGGGCCTTGAAGCCGACCCAGACGCCGGCGTAGCGCGACAGCGCCCAGCCCAGCAGGCCGAACTCCAGGTATTCCTGCGCGCCGGCGGGGTTGAGGATCGGCATCAGCGCCGCCTCGAAGAGCTGGTCCGACTGGCTGGCCAGCGTCGAGGAGGCGCAGCCGTGGTCGTCGCCCGCCAGCGCCAGCACGCCCCCGTGGCGCGCGGTCCCGGCCATGTTGGCGTGCTTGAAGACGTCCATGGTCCGGTCGACGCCCGGCGCCTTGCCGTACCACATGCCGAACGCGCCCTGGACCTCGGCGGGATGCAGGGCCGCCTGCTGGGCGCCCCAGACGGCGGTGGCGGCGAGGTCCTCGTTCAGCCCCGGCTCGAAATGCACGCCGGCGGCCTTCAGGCGGGCGGACTGCTTCCACAGCTCGGTGTCGAGCGTGCCCAGCGGCGAGCCGCGATAGCCCGAGACGAACCCCCCCGTGTTCAGCCCCGCGGCGACGTCGGCCTGCTTCTGCTGCAGCAGCAGGCGCACCAGCGCCTGGATGCCCGAGATCCAGACCCGGCCGCCCGGGCGGTCGTACTTGTCGTCCAGCGAGACGTCGCCGTGGGCGAGTTCACGGGTGTCGAGCATTCTGCACTCCTTGGCCGTCGCGGTCCCGCGACCGCTCGCGGGGGCGGCGTGGCGGGGCTCGAGCGGGTATGCCACCGGCCCCCGGACAGGGACTGTCGCGGCCATGACAGTCCCCGGGGCGGGGCGGGACCTAGGGTCGGGGGCAGGATACGAAGCTGCAGGGAACGCCCTCCATGACCGTTCTGGTCGACGCCCTCATCGCGGCGCGCGACGCCCGCGCGCCGCTGGTCGAACTCCACCCCCACCTGCCCGAGACGGTGGAGGCCGCCTATCGCCTGCAGTCCGAGCATGCCGCGCGCCTGGCCGCCCGCAGCGATGCGCGCCGGGCGGGCTGGAAGCTGGGCGCGACCAGCCCCGAGACGCAGAAGCTGCTGGGCTTCGACGCGCCCTTCTGGGGCCCGATCCTGTCGGACGCGGTGTTCGAGAGCCCCGCGCGGCTGCGGCGCGAGGACCTGTTCGTCTGCGCGGTGGAGGCCGAGATCACCCTGCGCCTCGCCGACGACATGCCCGCACGGCCGGGCGGATGGACGCCGCAGGCGGCGGAGGCGGCGGTGGCGGGGGCGCATGTCTCGCTCGAGATCCCCGACAGCCGGCTCGCGGCCGCCGCCCCGATGGACTCCCGCGCGGTGATCGCCGACCTCGGCTCGGCCGGCGCGCTGGTGCTGGGGCCGGAGATCGCGGACTGGCGCGCCATGGACCTCGCCGCCCTGAAGGGGCGGATCCTGGATGGCAGGGGCCGGGTGCTGGCCGAGGGCCGCGGGGCCGCCGCCCTGGGCGGTCCGCTGCGGGCGCTGGCCTGGTTCGCCGACGCCCGCGCCGCCGCCGGGGATCCGCTGCGCGCGGGGGACCTGGTCGCCACCGGCGCCTTCGCCGCCCCGATCCTCGGCCGGGCCGGAACCACCCTGATCGGCGACTTCGGTCGCGCCGGAACCGTGGAGCTGACGCTTGAATGAGATGACCCCCGCCGCGCCCCCGGTCGACGCGCCCCCGAGCGACGCGCCCGCAGCCGACGCGCCCGGGGCCGCGGCCCGGCCCGCCGCTTCCTGGCCGGGCCTCGCGCCCGCGCCGCCGGGGCTCGACGTCGCCGACCTGCGGCGCGAGACGCGCCGCCGCCTGCCGCGGCCGGTGTTCGAGTTCATGGACGGCGGCGCCGAGGACGAGCTGACGCTGGCCCGCAACCGCGCCGCCTTCGCCGAGGTCGAGCTGATCCCCGACGTGCTGCGCGACGTCTCGGACGTGGACCTGACCACCATGCTCTTCGGCCGGCGCATCGCCGCGCCGCTGATGTTCGCGCCCACCGGGATGACGCGCCTGTTCCACCCCGACGGGGAGGCCGCGGTCGCCCGCACCGCCGCCGCCGCGGGGCTGCCCTATGCGCTCTCGACCATGGCCACGACCGGGTTCGAGGCGGTGGCCCGGGCCGGCGCGGGCGCGCCGCTGGCCTTCCAGCTCTACCTGTTCCGCGATCGCGGCGTGGCGGCCGAGATGCTGCGCCGCGCGCGGGAGACGGGGTTCGAGACGCTGATCCTGACCGTCGACACCGTGGTCCCCGGCAACCGCCAGCGCGACGTGCGCAACGGCTTCCGCGCCCCGCCCGCGATCACCCCGCGGACCTTCCTGCACTACGCCTCCCGCCCCGGCTGGTCGCTGCCCGCCTTCGGGCGGCGGGGGATGGAATTCGCGATCCTGCGCGAGGTGCTGGGCGAGCGGGCCGAGGTCGGCACCCTCTTCGCCTTCGCCGCGCGCGAGGTCGAGCCGCGGCTGACCTGGGCCGAGCTCGACTGGGCGGTCTCGCTCTGGGACGGGCCGGTGGCGGTGAAGGGGCTGATGACCGGCGCCGACGCGGCGCGGGCGCGCGACCACGGCGCCTCGGCGGTGGTCGTCTCCA
>CAXGVP010000198.1:0-6509 GCA_964013055.1 uncultured Albimonas sp. | reverse complement strand
CGCAGGCCATGGTGTTGGCGGTGAACTGGCCGCCGCAGGCGCCGGCCGAGGGGCAGGCGGCGCGCTCGATGATCGCGAGCTCGGCGTCGGAGATCTCGCCGGCCTGGTGCTTGCCCACCGCCTCGAACACGTCCTGGACCGTCAGGTCGCGGCCGTCGAGCCGGCCGGGCAGGATCGAGCCGCCGTAGACGAAGACCGACGGCACGTTGAGGCGGACCATGGCCATCATCATGCCGGGCAGGGACTTGTCGCAGCCCGCCAGCCCCACCAGCGCGTCGTAGGCGTGGCCGCGCATGGTCAGCTCGACCGTGTCGGCGATCGCCTCGCGGCTGGCGAGCGAGGAGCGCATGCCCTCGTGGCCCATGGCGATGCCGTCGGTGACGGTGATCGTGGTGAACTCGCGCGGCGTGCCGCCGGCGGCGTTCACGCCCGCCTTCGCCGCCTGCGCCTGGCGCGAGAGGGCGATGTTGCACGGCGCGGCCTCGTTCCAGCACGAGGCGACGCCGACGAAGGGACGGTGGATCTCCTCGTCGCTCAGCCCCATGGCATGGAAGAAGGAGCGGTTGGGCGCACGCTCGGGCCCCTCGGTGACATGGCGCGAGGGCAGGCGGCTCTTCAGGCTGGTCTTGGCGTCCATCGGCTTCGCTGAATGTGAGGCTTCGGAACGGGGGCCCGAAACGGACGGTCATCCTCCCGGCGGACGGCGGACCCGTCCTTGGTCGTTGTCGCCGGACGATACGCGGGGGCCGGGCCCGAGGGAAGGCCTGCCGCCGGGAGAGCGCGCCGCGGCATGGCGACAGGGCTCTCGGCTTCTTGTCCGTTCGATGAATGGTTAATGAATCATTCGACTGGACGGAGCGGCGCCCGGGACTTATCTTCGCCCGGATCGGCCCCCTGGCGCGGGCCCTCCCGTCGCGACGAGGTCATGTCCCGGTTCACCCATCCCCTCGTGGCCTACGCCGCCCCTGCCGAGCGCGGGGCGAGCGTTCTGCGCACGGTGGCGGGCGTGGCGCTGACGGTGGCCTTCGTGTTCCTGTTCGTGAAGGTCGCGCGGCTGGGCATGGCGGCGGCGCTGCTGGGCCATGACGGCGCCGCGGCGCAGGAGGCCTCGACGGTGCATTCGCCGCTGGGCGTGCTGCTGACGCTGGGCGCCTTCCTGGCGGTGTGGCCCGCCCTGTGGGTGGTGCTGCCGCTGGTGCACCGGCGCCCGGCCAACACGCTGTTCGGCCCGCAGGGCAAGATCGACTGGCGCCATTTCCGGCTGGGCCTCGCGGTGGCGCTGGCGGTGGGGGCGGCGGCCTGGCTGCCGCTGATGCTGGTCAACGGCCCGCGGATCGAGGTGTTCCCGAATCTCGCCGGCTGGCTGGGGCTGGCGGCGCTGGCCGCGCCGCTGATCTTCGTGCAATGCGCCGCCGAGGAGATGCTGTTCCGCGGCTACCTGCTGCAGCAGTTCGCGGCGCGCTCGCTGTCGATCATCGGCTGGTCGGTGGCGCCCTCGATCCTGTTCGGCTTCGCCCACCCGACCGAGGGGGCCTGGCTGGGCTTCTCCTGGTATCACTTCTTCTTCGGGCTGGTGATGGCGGCGGTGACCTCGCGCACCGCCAACCTGGGCGCGGCCATCGGGCTGCATTTCGGCATCAACCTGGTCAACATCGCCTTCGTCTCGCCCTCGGAGCTGGTCTCGGGGCTGGCGCTGTTCGTGGTGCCGCAGACGGTGGACAGCTTCGCGCCGCGGGTCGCCTATGTGGTGATGATGTTCGTCGGCGCGGCCCTGTTCATGGGCTACATGGACTTCCGCTTCCTGCGCGCCTGGCGCGCCGCGCGCCGCGCCGAGAAGGCCGAGCAGCTGGCGAGGGGAGAGCCGCCGGATCCGGCCGCCGAGGCCTCGCCCCTGCCGGGCGACCTGCGCCGGCGGAGGGTGGATCCGGAGGGAGACGCCTCCTCGACGGTGCCGGCGGAGTAGCGGCGCCGGCGTCCCGGACGCGACGCTGCAGGCGACCGCCTGCCGTGCGTCGCCCCGACCCTGACCCTGACCCTGGCCCTGGCCCTGGCTCTGGCCCGCCGCCGCGGGGCGCATCCTTGAAGGATCTCGGGACGGCTGCACGGAACAGGGGGAGGCCGGGCGGCCTCCCCTTTTCGTCGTGCGGGTCCGCCGGGCCTACTGGGCGGCGTGCTGGCGGGTGTCATCCGTGACCGGCACGGCGTTGACGTCGCTGTCGATCTTCGCCAGCGCCTCGCGCACGCCCGCGCCATAGTCGGGATGCACCTGGTCGAGCAGCCGGCACCACCGCTCCTTGATCTCGTCGGGGACCGGGCCCATCGCGGCGGCGTAGTTGCCGTACATCCGCTGGCGCTGGTCCTCGCCCATCAGCTCGAACAGGGCGCGCGGCTGGGAGACGTCGTCGTTCCCCGCCCGGTGGTCGTAGCGGTCCGCGTCGCCCGAGATCTTCAGCGGCGGCTCCTTCACCGAGGGGTCCTCGACCGGCCCGTCGAAGCTGTTGGGCTCGTAATAGGCGTCGGGGTTGTCGCGGAAGTTGGGGAAGAACCGCATCGCCCCGTCCTTGTGATAGGTGTGCACCGGGCATTTCGGCGCGTTCACCGGCAGCGCCTCGTAATGCGTGCCCAGCCGGTAGCGATGCGCGTCGGCGTAGGAGAAGATCCGCGCCTGCAGCATCTTGTCGGGCGAGACCCCGATCCCCGGCACGGTGTTGGAGGGGGAGAAGGCCGCGCTCTCGACCTCCTGGAAATAGTTGCGCGGGTTCCGGTTCAGCTCCATCACGCCGACGTCGATGGGCGGGTAGTCGCCATGCGGCCAGACCTTGGTCAGGTCGAAGGGGTTGAAGGGGCAGGCCTCCGCCTCTTCCTCGGCCATCACCTGGATCTGGAGCTTCCAGCGGGGGAAGCGGTCCTCGGCGATCGCGTTGTAGAGCTGCTCCTGGTAGCTCTCGCGGGTCTTGCCGATGACCTGCTCGGCCTCGGCGTTGGT
This sequence comes from uncultured Albimonas sp., assembly GCA_964013055.1. Classification (GTDB taxonomy): domain Bacteria; phylum Pseudomonadota; class Alphaproteobacteria; order Rhodobacterales; family Rhodobacteraceae; genus Albimonas. Next base: position 3,523 of record CAXGVP010000198.1, on the reverse strand, counting down.
CAGGGTTTCGTGGCCCTGCTCGGTCTTGAAGTGGAACTTCACCCAGAAGCGCTCGCCGGCGGCGTTCCACAGCGAGAACGTGTGGCTGCCGTAGCCGTTCATGTGCATCGGCGACTTCGGCAGGCCGCGGTCGGACATCAGGATGGTGACCTGGTGGAGCGACTCCGGGCTCAGCGACCAGAAGTCGAACATCGCCGTGGGGCTGCGCAGGTTGGTCGCCGGGTGGCGCTTCTGCGTGTGGATGAAGTCGGGGAACTTGTAGGGGTCGCGGATGAAGAACACCGGGGTGTTGTTGCCCACCAGGTCCCAGTTGCCGTCCTCGGTGTAGAACTTCAGCGCGAAGCCGCGCACGTCGCGCTCGGCGTCGGCGGCGCCGGATTCGCCGGCCACCGTCGAGAAGCGGGCCAGCATCTCGGTCTCGGCGCCGGGCTGGAGGACCCTGGCGCAGGTGTAGCGCGAGATGTCCCCGGTGATCTTCAGCGTGCCGAAAGCGCCCCAGCCCTTGGCGTGGACGGTGCGCTCGGGGATGCGCTCGCGGTTCTGGTGGGCGAGCTTCTCGAGCAGCTGGTAGTCCTGCATCAGCAGCGGGCCGCGGGGGCCGGCGGTGGCGGCGTTCTGGTTGTCGGGGACCGGGGCCCCGGCGGAGGTGGTCATCGTCGGGCGGGTCGGCTTGTCGGCCATCTCGTCTCTCCCATGAGGGGGCGCAAGGCGCCTCTGTCTGGGGGAGGAGGTGGAGCGGCGGGGGGCGAGGGAAAATTATACTTTGTTAATGGTGCGATAAGTTCGCCTTATGATCCGCGCAGCGAAAAGGCCCGCGAGGGGGCGTCCCCGCGGGCCTTTCGTTCCGGCTCGGCCTGGGATCAGCCGCGCAGCTCGCCGCCGGTGGCTTTCGTGACCGCGGCGACGACCTTCTTCGCCACCGCCTCGATCTCCTCGTCGGTCAGCGTGCGGTCGCGCGGCTGCAGGCGGATCGAGAGGGCGAGCGACTTCTTGCCCTCGCCCAGCGACTGCGCGGCTTTCGGCCCGTCGAAGACGTCGAAGATCGCGGCGCTTTCGACCAGCTTCTTGTCGGCGCCGCGGGCGGCGCGGAGCAGGGTCTCGGCCTCGGTCTGCGCGTCGACCACGAAGGCGAAGTCCCGCTCCACCGCCTGGAAATCCGAGGCCGCCAGAGCCGGGCGGGCGATGGTGCGCGACTTCGGGGCGGGGACGTTGTCGAGGTAGACGGTGAAGCCCACCGCGGGGCCCTTCACGTCCATCGCCTCCAGCGCGCGGGGATGCAGCTCGCCGAACGCCGCCAGCGGGTTCTTCGGGCCCAGCCCCAGCACCGCCGAGCGGCCGGGGTGGAACCACTCCGGCGCCTGGCGCAGCGGCATCAGCCGCTCGACGTTGACGCCCAGCGAGGCGAGCGCCGCCTCGGCCGCGGCCTTGGCGTCCCACAGGTCCGGGGCGCGGCGGGCGCCGGACCACTCGCGCGGCGCGGTGGCGCCGACGAAGACGCCCGAGGCGGTGACGCGCTGGTCCTCCGGCTCGCCGCCCGACCAGCCGGGGCCGATCTCGAAGAGCGCGATCTCGGCCGCGCCGCGGGCCTGGTTGCGCGCCGCCGCGGCCAGCAGGCCGGGCAGGGGGTCGGGGCGCATGTGGCTCATTTCCGAGGAGATCGGGTTCTCCAGCCGCACCGCGTCGTCGCCGCCGCCGAAGGCTGCGGCCTGGGGCTGGGCGATGAAGGAGTAGGTCACGCACTCGTTCATGCCCTGGGCTGCGAGCGTGCGGCGCACCCGCGCCTCGCGCTTCTGGCCCAGCGTCTGGGTGGGGCGGGTGACGCCGGCCGCGGGCCGGGGCAGGGGTTTTGCAATCAGCTTGGTGAGGGAGGCGACGCGGGCGACTTCTTCCACCAGGTCCGCCTCGCCCATCACGTCCGGGCGCCAGGAGGGCACGCCGACCATGATCTTCCCGTCCTCGTCCCGGGGGCTGAAGCCAAGCGCCTCCAGGATCCGGCGCTGCTCCGCCTCCGGGATGTCCATGCCCACCAGCGAGGCGCAGCGGGCCGGGTCCAGCCGGTAGCTGCGCGACGTGTCGGGGGTCTTGCCCGCCACCAGCACCTCGGAGGGTTCGCCGCCGCAGAGCTCCAGGATCAGCTTCGTGGCGAGCTCGATGCCCTCCACGCAGCTCTCCGGGTCCACGCCGCGGTCGAAGCGGTAGCGGGCGTCGGAGTTGATCTTCAGCTTGCGGCCAGACAGCGCCGTGCGGATCGGGTCGAACCATGCGGCCTCGACGAAGACGTCCACGGTCTCCTCGGTGCAGCCCGAGAGCTCGCCGCCCATGATGCCGCCGAGCGATTCCACGCCGGCGTCGTCGGCGATGATGGTGACGCCCTCGGGCAGGACATAAGTCTTGCCGTCGAGCGCCAGCAGCTCCTCGCCCTCGCGGGAGAAGCGGACCACCAGGTCGCCCTGGACCTTCGCTGCGTCGAAGACGTGCAGCGGCCGGCCGCGGTCGAAGGTGATCAGGTTGGTGACGTCGACCAGCTTCGAGATCGGGCGCAGGCCGATGGCGCGCAGCTTCTTCTGCAGCCAGGCCGGCGAGGGCCCGTTCTGCACGCCGCGGATCAGGCGGCCGGCGAAGACCGGGCAGGCGCCCGCGGCCACGTCGTCCTCGATCTTCACCGCGATCGACGAGGGGAATTTTCCTTCCACAGGCTCGATCGCCGGCGTCTTCACCCGGCCGATCCCACGCGCCGCGAGATCCCGCGCCACGCCCGCCACGCCCAGCGCGTCGGGCCGGTTCGGCGTGATGGCGATGTCGAAGACCGGATCGTTCAGCCCCGCATAGTCGATGTAGCGCGCGCCCAGCGGCGCCCCCTCGGGCAGGTCGATGATGCCGTCATGGTCGTCCGAGACCATCAGCTCGCGCTCCGAGCACAGCATCCCATTCGACTCGACGCCCCGGATCACGCCGGGCTTCAGGTCCACGCCGGTGCCGGGGATATGCGTGCCGGGGCGGGCGAAGACGCCGATCAGCCCGGTGCGCGCGTTGGGCGCGCCGCAGACGACCTGCACCTCCTCCGACGGCGAGGCCGGCCCGTTGGGCCAGGTCTCGACCCGGCACAGGCGCAGGCGGTCGGCGTCGGGATGGGGCCCGGCCTCGATCACGCGGCAGATGGTGAAGGCGCCGAGCGACGCCGAGGGATCCTCCAGCGACTCGAGCTCCAGCCCGAGGTCGGTGAGGGTCTCGGCGATCTCCTCGGCGGTGGCCTCGGTGTCGAGGTGCTCCTTGAGCCAGGAGAGGGTGAACTTCATCGCGTCGCTCCGCTGCGCCAGTTGCCCTGCGCGTTCTACCTCTCCCGCGCCCCGTGTCCACACCTGCGCGCCCTGCGCCCTGCGTCCTCGCGCGCCCCGCCCGCCCCCCGGCGCCCCCGCGGGCCGCCCTCGTCGAGCGCCTGTTCTCCGGAGCCGTCCGTCGCGGGCGCCGTCAGAGCGACTCGCCCCCTCCGGTCAAGGATCGCGAAGCGACCCCGCGCAGCGGG
>CAXGVP010000197.1:0-6548 GCA_964013055.1 uncultured Albimonas sp. | reverse complement strand
GCCGCCGGGTGCAGCTCGCGCAGGAAGCGCTCGGGGTCGGCGCCGGGAAGGACGGGCCACAGGATCTCCGCGGTTCCCGGCGCCTCCCCCTCCAGCAGGGCGTGCAGGACGGTCTTCCAGGCGGAGCGGAAGCGCGCCTCGACCCCGCGGGCGGCGAGCCGGGCCTCGGCCGCGCGGCGCAGGGGGGCGGGGGCGAAGCTCCAGCCCTCGACCCGCGCGCCGGGGGCGAGATCGGCCAGCGGCGCCGCCCCGAGCGGAAGCGCCGGGCCGAAATCCCGCTCGGCCAGGACCTCGCCGCCGCCCGCCGCGGGGCCCTCGGGCGCCCTCGGGATTGCACCGAACGGGCTTCTCGTGCACGTCATCCGCCATCCCCTTGTTGCCGGCCGACTCTTTCGCTACCCATTGTAAACAAGCGCGGCGACACGCCGCGGAGGTTTTCGATATGACGACGCCGCAGGGCGCGCAGTCGCGGGCAGGGACGCCTGCAGAAGCCATTTCCGCCCGGGCCCCGTCGAAGGCGCCGGCCCGTTATGCTGCCCTCGACCTCGGCACCAACAACTGTCGCCTGCTGATCGCCGAGCCCGATCCCTCGGGCTTCCGGGTAATCGACGCCTTCTCGCGCAACGTGCGCCTCGGCGAGGGGGTGGAGACCCATGGCGAGCTGTCGCGCGCCGCGATGTCCCGCACGCTGGACGCGCTGCGCATCTGCGCCTCCAAGATCCGCCGGCACGAGGTCACGCGCTGCCGGATCGTGGCGACCGAGGCCTGCCGGCGCGCCGCCAACGCGCGCGGCTTCCTGCGCCGCGTCCGCCGCGAGACGGGCCTGGAGATGGAGGTGATCTCGCCCGAGCAGGAGGCGCGCCTTGCGCTCGCCGGCTGCGCCCCCCTGCTTGACGAGCAGGCCGAGAGCCTGATGGTCTTCGACATCGGCGGCGGCTCGACGGAGCTGATCTGGCTCGACCTCGCCGGCTGCGCGCCGGCCGAGCGGCAGGACCTGATCCTGGCCCTGGCCCCCGGCCGCGGCGGCCCCGACCGCTCGGAGCTGCGCCGCGCGGCGCGCGAGCGGATCGTGGACTGGATCTCGGCCCCCGTGGGCGTCGCGACCCTGCACGACCGCTATGCGGACGTGGAATCCGACGCCGACCGCTACGCGCTGATGGCCTGCCATTTCGAGGATCACATCGCCGGCTTCCTCCCCTACGAGGACGAGAACTCGGCCGCCAAGCTGCCCGGCCTGCAGATCATCGGCGCCTCGGGCACGGTGACCACCATCGGCGCCCTGCGCCTGGGGCTGACCAAGTACGACCGCGCCAAGGTGGACGGCATGTGGCTGGAGCGTTCGGCCTCCTCGCGCATTGCGCGCCACCTGATCGACCTCGGGCCCGAGGGGCGCCGGCTGCACCCCGGCGTCGGCCCCGACCGGGCCGAGCTGGTGATCGCCGGCGCCGCGATCCTGCAGACCATCCTGCGGCTATGGCCCGCGCCCCGCATCCGCGTCGCGGACCGTGGCCTTCGCGAGGGGATGCTGTATTCCCTGATGTGGGCCGAACGGGCCCGGCAGCACTGATTAGACGGACCAGGCCATGAGCGGCGGCAAGAGCGGCGGCGGCGGCGACGGAGGGGCGGGAACCTCCGGGCGCGGCGCGCGGGAACTGAAGACGCGGGTGAAGACCGCGAAGGGCCGGCGCCTGTCCTCGACCCGCTGGCTGGAGCGGCAGCTCAACGACCCCTACGTGCAGCGGGCCAAGCGCGAGGGCTATCGCGGCCGCGCCGCCTTCAAGCTGCTGGAGATCGACGAGAAGCATCCCTTCCTCAAGACCGGCGCCTGCATCGTGGATCTCGGCTGCGCGCCCGGCGGCTGGCTGCAGGTGGCGGCCAAGAAGACCAACGCCGACGGCCACAAGCCCAACCGCCCCCGCGGGCGGCTGCTGGGCGTGGACCTGCAGGAGGTCGCCCCCCTGCCCGGCTGCGAGCTGCTGCAGATGGATTTCCTGGAGGAAGGCGCCGAGGAGGCGGTGAAGGCCGCGCTCGGCGGCGAGGCGGACGCCGTGCTCTCGGACATGGCGGCCTCGTCCTCGGGTCACCGGGCGACGGACCACCTGCGGATCATGGCGCTGTGCGAGGCCGCGGCCTGGTTCGCGACCGAGGTCCTGAAGCCCGGCGGTGCCTTCCTGGCCAAGACCCTTCAGGGCGGCTCGGAGGCGGACCTGCTGGCGATGCTCAAGGCCAACTTCCAGACCGTGCGCCACATCAAGCCGCCGTCCAGCCGCAAGGATTCGGCCGAGATGTACGTGCTCGCCACCGGCTTCCGCGGCCGGGCCGAGGCGACGCCCGAGGACGACGACCCCGAGGCCGGCCCCCTGGGCTGAGCCCCCGGCCGCGCCCCCTGGCCGCCCCCCGGAGAGGGCGCCTCCTGCCGCCCGCCTGCTGCACGGGGACATGGAGGCGGGACGACGGACATGCTCGCTCCGCCGTCCCGCGCCGCGCGGCGGTCGGGGGAGCCGTCGCCGCGCGCACGACAACGCGGCAGCCGCGCCGCCGCCTCCGGGCAAGGCCCAGCGCGGCGATCCCCGACGCCGGCGCCCGAGTCCGCACCCCTTCCGGCCGCCCTGCTGGCGTCGGTGGAGACGAACAAGCGGTCAGCCCGCCGAGTTCGAGGCCCCCGGTCCTGTGCGCCGGGGCGGCCCCCGGCGCGCCCGCGACCGTGCCGGTTGCAGCCGCAGGCGCCAGCGCCGCCGCCTGGCGCATCCCCAGGCGCCGCCCCCCGACCGGGCGAGGCCCGGCCGCTTGTGGACAAGGACCGATCATGCCGGCTCCCCCCGCTCTCCGCCGGGATTCACCCGCGACGGAAGGGCCGTGTCGTCGATCGCGATTGAACAGCCGGAACGCGGGCACGCGGCGACGGGCCTTGACCGGGCGGTCATGCCTGGCGGGAAAATATTCCGCTGCGCCAGGCGAGTTGCATTCTCATACTCCATTTTCATGAAGGATCCGCGTCATCTTGCCGTCCGATGCCGGGTTCACGCTTGCCGCACGACGAACGGAGGGCGAGCCGGCGACCCTCATCGCCGCACCCCGTCCTGTCGCGTGGACAGCCCCCCCCCGGATGGCTAACGCTCCGGGCCATGATCAGACCGCTCTACAACTGGGTGCTGCGCCAGGCCGAGACGCCTTACGCGCTGTGGACGCTGGCCTTCGTCAGCTTCATCGAAAGCTCGATGTTCCCGATCCCGCCGGACGTGCTGATGATCCCGATGATCATCGCCGCGCCCCGGCGCGCGTGGCTGATCGCGGGCGTCTGCACGGCGTCCTCGGTGCTGGGCGGCGCGCTGGGCTACTACATCGGCTGGGGCCTGTTCGACAGCGTCGGGCGCCCGGTGCTGGAGTTCTACCACAAGGCCGAGGCCTTCGACTCGCTGGCCGGCTCCTACAACGACCAGGGCTTCTGGGCGGTGCTGATCGCGGGCGTCACGCCCTTCCCCTACAAGGTCATCACGATCTTTTCAGGGGTCACAGGTTTGAACTTCGCCCTGTTCATGGCGACCTCCCTGCTCGCCCGGGGCCTGCGGTTCTTCCTGATCGCGGCCCTTCTCTACCGCTTCGGCGAGCCGATCCGCGACTTCATCGACCGTCGGCTGGGACTGGTGGCGACCGTCTCGCTCGCCCTGCTGATCGGAGGCTTCGCGATCGTGAAGTACGCCCTGTGAGCGGGCGCGCCCGCTCCGCCCCCCTGCCCGAGACCCCGCAGACCTACCTCGCCGGCCTCGCCGCGGCGGGCTCCGCGGGGCTGCTGGCCGGGGCCTTCATGTTCCAGCACCTCGGCGGGCTGGCGCCGTGCGAGATGTGCATCTGGCAGCGCTGGCCGCATGCGCTGGCGCTCCTGCTGGGCGCCTTGCTGCTGGTCCCCGCGCTGCGCGGCCTGCGCGCGATCCGCGCAGTGGGCGCGCTGGCGATGCTGGCGGGCGCGGGCATCGCCCTGCTGCATACCGGGGTCGAGCGCGGCTGGTGGGAGGGTCCGACCGAGTGCTCGGCCACGATGGGCGCGGGACTTTCGACCGACGACCTTCTCAAGGCCATCCAGAGCGCCCCGATGGTCCGCTGCGACGAGGTCGCGTGGAGCCTCATGGGCCTGTCCATGGCCTCGTGGAACGGGATCTTCTCGCTGATCCTCGCGGGGCTGTGGATCGCCTCGCTGAAGCGGGCGTAGGGCGCATGTCGATGCGCCGCCGCGCTCAGGGCTCCAGCTCGGCGTCCCAGTAGAGGTAGTCCAGCCAGGTGTCGTGCAGGTGGTTGGGCGGGAACTTGCGCCCCACGTTCTGCAGCTGCGCCGCGGTGGGCCGCCCCACGGGCTTCGCCAGCCGCATCCCCGCCTGGCGCAGCGAGCGCGAGCCCTTGCGCAGGTTGCACGGCCCGCAGGCCGCCACGACGTTCTCCCACGTGGTGCGTCCCCCGGCGGCGCGCGGGATCACGTGGTCGAAGGTCAGGTCTCCCTTGGCCCCGCAGTACTGGCAGCGGAACTCGTCGCGCAGGAACAGGTTGAAGCGGGTGAACGCCGCGAGCCGCGCCGGCTTCACGTATTCGCGCAGCACGACGACCGAGGGCAGCTTGATCTCGAGGCTGGGCGAGCGGGCCACCTCCTCGTATTCCGCCACGATGGTGACCCGGTCGAGGAAGGCCGCCTTCACCGCCTCCTGCCAGGGCCACAACGACAGCGGAAAGTAGCTCAACGGACGATAGTCGGCATTGAGCACCAGAGCGGGGTGCTCCTTCAGCCGCGCCGGACTTCGCACGAACTGGGTGGTGTAGGGGTCGTTGCGCACCCGACAGGTCTCCCGTCCCGACGTTCCCGTTCCGCCGAGACGGGACGCGTCCCGTCCCGGTAGGTAGGAGAACTATATCTGGCGGATGACGCCGCGCAACACTCCAGATGCTGCGAACCTATCCGCCGCACCGAGGGTGTAGCAGTCCATTGCGACGACTTGACGACGCCGCCCGCGACCCCGGCTCGAGAGAGTGATCGGCCAGCGGGATCAAGGACTTGCCCCCCTGTCCCGCCGGCCCGGGGCCGTCAGCCCAGGTGGCTCTTGAGCATCTGCAGCGCCGCGCCCAGCCCCTCGGGCGAGATCGAATGCTGCACGTTGCGGCAGGGCAGGACGCGCACCTCGATCCCGGCGTCGGCGAGTCCCCGGGCGGCGAGCTCCAGGTTCTCGAAGGGCACCACCGGGTCGGCGTCGCCGTGGATCAGCAGCACCGGGGGCCTGGTCACGATCTCGTCGGCCAGCCGCTCCGGCGCCAGCAGCATTCCCGAGAAGCCCACCACGCAGGCGAGCTGCTCGGGCCGCCGCGGGGCGACCTGCAGGGACATCATCGTGCCCTGGCTGAAGCCGATCAGCGCCAGCTTGCCCGCCGGCAGCCCGGTCTCGCGCAGGATCCCGTCGAGGTAGTCGTTCACCAGCCCGATCGAGACCTCCATCGAGGCCGCCCGCTGCGCCTCGGTCGAGCCGTCCATGCGCGGGATCGGGAACCACTGGTAGCCCATCGGGTTCATCACGCTGCGCTCGGGCGCGTTGGGGGCGTAGAAGGCGGTGTCGGGCAGGTGGTCGGCCAGCACGTCGCCCAGCCCCAGCAGGTCCGGGCCGTCCGCGCCGTAGCCATGCAGGAACACCACCGCCGATTTCGCCTCGCCCGACTTCGCCGGCAGCGAGGGCCCCGTGAGAGCCGACATCAGATCATCCCTTCCCTGTTTTTCATGGCCCTGTAGTAGGCCCAAAGCAGCCGCGCCGCCACCCCGCGCCAGGGCGACCAGGCGCGCGCCATGGCGGCGAATTCCTTCTCCGGCGGGCGCTTTTCCAGCTCGAACAGGCCCCGCGCGGCCTCCTGCAACGCGAGGTCCCCGGCCGCGAACACGTCCGCCCGCCCCAGCGAGGTCAGCAGGTAGACCTCCGCCGTCCAGCGCCCGATCCCCGGCAGCGCCACCAGCGCCGCGATCGCCTGTTCGTCGGGCATCCCGCGCAGCGCCCCGAAGTCGAGCCCCGCCTCCGCCAGCGCCCGCGCATAGCGCGCCTTGGGCCGCGACAGCCCCAGCGCCCGCAGCCCCTCGTCGTCGAGCGCGCGCACCGCCTCCGGCGTCACCGCGCCGGCGGCCTGCATCCGCGCCCAGATCCCCGCCGCCGAGGCCACCGAGACCTGCTGCGAAACGATCGCCGACAGCAGCGCCTCGAAGCCGTCGCCTCGCCGCCGCAAGGGCGGCTGGCCGCAGATCTCCAGCGCCCGCGCGAACCCCGGCTCGCGCGCGGCCAGCCACGCCGCCCCTTCGGCGACGCAGGCCTCCGTCTCGATGATCCGCCCCACGCTCATGCCGGCGACGAAACCCGCCCCCCGCTCCGCGGTCAACCCGCAACCTGCGCCCCCCGCGCCCCCGGCCGGGATCTCCCGCGAAGCGCCTGTTCCCCGGAGCCGTCCGTCGCGGATGCCGATCAGAGCGACTCGTCCGCCCCGGTCAGGGATCGCCGCAGGCGACCGCCGAAGGCGGCTTGTCCTTGACCGGG
>CAXGVP010000196.1:0-6585 GCA_964013055.1 uncultured Albimonas sp. | reverse complement strand
GGCGCGCGGATCGCGACGGCGGCGGGGGCGTCGGCGGCCAGCGCCTCGGCGAGACCCAGCGCGTCGGGGAACATCGAGGCGGTGTGCATGTCGTCGCCCATGCCCAGCACCGCCACGTCCAGCGGCAGCGCCACCTGCTCTAGCGTCAGGTTGACCGCGTGCAGGGCCTGCGCCGGCTCGGCCCCGCCGCCGTAGAGGGGCACGAACTCGGCCGCCGCGGCGGCGCCGTGAAAGAGGGTCTCCGACAGCAGCTTCTGGTTGGAGCGGGGCGAGACCGGGGACACCCAGCGCTCGTCCGTCAGGGTCACCGCGACCAGCCCCCAGGGCGCGTCGCTCTCGCCCAGCAGCTTGAGCATCAGGCCCGGCGTGGTCCCGCCGGGCACCGCGAGGCTGGCGGAGTTCCGCTTCGCCACCGCCGCCGTCAGCCGCCCCGCCACCAGGTCGGCGAGCCCGCCCGCCTGGTCGTCGCGGCTGTCGTATTCGATGATCTGCGGCATGGTCATGGCGTCGCTCACGTTGCGATCTCCCTCCACCTGCGCCCATCGCGATGCAGCAGCATCAGCGCGTCTTCCGGACCCGAGGAGCCGGGATCGTAGGAGACGGGGCGGTCCCCCCTTTCTTCCCATCCCGCGATGATCGGGTCGACCCATTCCCACGCGGCCTCGACCTCGTCGCCGCGCATGAACAGGGTCTGGTCGCCGCGGATCACGTCCATCACCAGCCGCTCGTAGGCGTCGGGCATCCGCAGCTTCGAGGACGACATGGCGTCGGCGAAGGTCATGTCGAGCACCGCCGGCGCCAGCCTCATGCCGCCCGGGCCGGGGTCCTTGATGGTCATGCCCAGCGTGATCCCCTCGTCCGGCTGCAGGCGGATCGCCAGCACGTTCTGGGACCAACGGCCTGAGGCGGTTGGGAAAATCGAGTGCGGCGCCTCCTTGAACGCCACCGCGATCTCCGAGACGCGGGTGCGCAGGCGCTTGCCGGTGCGCAGGTAGAAGGGCACGCCCGACCAGCGCCAGTTGGCGACCTCGGCCTTGAGGGCGATGTAGCTCTCGGTGCGGCTGTCGGGGGATTCCGCATCCTCGCGGTAGCTCGCCGTGCCGTTGGCCGCCGCATACTGGCCGCGGACCACGTCCTCGGGGTGGTCGTGGGGGGCGAGGGCGCGGAGAACCTTGAGCTTTTCGTCGCGCACCGCGTCGGGCTCGAAGCGGGCGGGGGGCTCCATGGCGATCAGGCACAGCAGCTGCAGCATGTGGTTCTGGACCATGTCGCGCATCGCGCCGACGCCGTCGTAATAGGGGCCGCGGCCCTCGACGCCCACGGATTCGGCCACGGTGATCTGCACATGGTCGATGTGGCGGGCGTTCCACAGCGGCTCGAACAGCGCGTTGGCGAAGCGCAGCGCCATCAGGTTCTGGACCGTCTCTTTGCCGAGGTAGTGGTCGATCCGGTAGACCTGATGCTCGTCGAAATGCTCGGCCAGCGTGGCGTTGAGCCTGCGGGCCGAGGCGAGGTCGTGGCCCAGCGGCTTCTCGATCACGATGCGGCTGTCGTCGCCGGAGAGGCCGGCTTCGTGGATCCGCTCGGCCATCGGGCCGAAAAAGCGTGGCGCGACGGATAGATAGAAGGCCCGCGCCCGGCCCGGCTCGGGCGGCATGGCGGCGGCGAGGTCGGACCAGCCCTCCGACGAGGTGGCGTCGACGCGGGCATAGTCGATGCAGTTGAGAAAGGTCCTGCGGGTCTCGGGGTCGAGGTCGGCGGGGCCGACGAATTCCTCGAGCGCCGCGTCGGCCATGTTGCGGAACGCGTCGCGCGACAGATCCGAGCGCGCCGCCCCGATTATACGAGCGGTTTCAGGCGCCTGCCCGTCGTGCAGGCGGTGGTAGAGCGCCGGGATCAGCTTGCGCCGCGCCAGGTCTCCGGTGGCGCCGAAGACCACCAGGTCGAAGGGATCGACGGGAACGACGCGGGCGACCATCAGCGATCCTCCGGGACAGGGGTCGGGGCGGGCAGTTCGGCGCGCCGCGGCAGGTCCGCCCCGCGGCGCGAGCAGGTCACGGCGGCGGCGACGACGGCGAAGTCGAGCACCGCGGAAATTTCCGCCGAATCAAGGGCTTCGACGGCGGCGCGGGTGCGGACGCCGCGCTCGGCCAGTGCTGTGATCACAGCCGCCTGAAAGGTGTCGCCGGCGCCCACGGTGTCGATCACCTCGACCCTGCGGCCGGGGACCTCGACGCGGCCGGCCGGACCGAAGGCGACGGCGCCCTGCGCGCCCCTTGTGATCACGACCAGCGCCGGGCCTTTCGCCAGCCACCCGGCGGCGATCTCCTCGAGCGCGCGGCCGGGGTGGAGCAGGTCCAGATCCTCGTCCGAGACCTTCACGATGTCGGCGCAGGGCAGGAATTTCTCCAGCCGGTCCAGCCAGATGGCGACGTCGGGCTCGACCGTCAGGCGCACGTTGGGGTCCAGCGTCAGCAGGCGCCGGCCGCGCTCGCGCTCGAACAGCGCCAGCAGGGTCGAGCCGACGGGCTCGACGGCCAGCGAGAAGCTGCCGGCGTGCAGGCCCCAGATCTCGGGCCCCAGCGCCGGCAGGTCGCTTGTGATCACGGAGCGGTCGGCCGCGCCCTGACCATAGAAGGCATAGCGCGGCGAGCCGTCGGCCCCGAGGTCTACAAGGCTGATCGTGCTGGGGTTTTTCGTGCGCACCAGGGCGGAGGTCGCGACGCCCTCGGCCTCCAGCGCCTCCATCAGACGCTCGCCCAGGCGGTCGGTGGACAGGCCCGTGAACAGCGAGACCCCCTGCCCCAGCCGGGCCAGGCCGACGGCCACGTTGAACGGCGAGCCGCCCACGCGGGCGTCGAAGGAGAGGCCCTGGCCCTTCCCCCCGCCTTCGATCGCGAACAGGTCCCAAAGGGCCTCGCCGCAGACGAGAAACATCGACCGTCGCCTCCCTGGCCAGCGTCCCGAAATCCTCGCCGCGGAGCGTCCCGCGCGCAAGCCTGTTGCAGGCGCGAGCGGTCCGCGCGTCCTGCGGCAGAACGCGGGGAACCCGCCACAGGGGCCCGCGATTCGTCAACGATTAAATCTGATCGGTTGATTTAATCGATGGCGCGGCGCTAGGTTTCCCTCGACGGAAGCGGACAGGGCGACGGAGCGATGCGCGGCGGCGATGCGGGCGGGCTGAGGGCCTTCAACGAGCGGCGGGTGATCGACGCGGTGCTGCGCGCGGGCCGGCTGTCGAAGGCCGGCGTGGCGCGGGCGACGGGGCTGAGCGGACAGGCGGCCTCGGTGATCGTGGACAGCCTGGTGGCGCAGGGGCTGCTCGCGAAGGGCGACAAGGTGCGGGGGCGGGGGCAGCCCTCGACGCCGGTCTCGGTCGCCGGGTCGGGGGCGTTCTCGCTGGGGGTGAAGATCGGGCGACGCTCGGTCGAGGCGCGGCTGATCGACCTGACGGGCGAGACGGTGGACGAGCGGGCGACGCGGCTGGCCGCCCCCCTGCCCGGCCCGGTGATGGCGGCGGCGACGGCGCAGGCGCGCGAGCTGCTGGACGCGCTGTCGTCCGACCAGCGCAGGCGGCTGGTCGGCGTGGGGCTGGCGCTGCCGGGAGAGATGGACGCCTGGGCGGACGAGCTGGGCGCGCCGAAGGCGGCGCTGGCCGGCTGGCGGGCGGTGGACCCGGGCGCGATGCTGGCGGCGGCGACGGGGGCCGAGGTCTCGGTCGTCAACGACGCGGCCGCGGCCTGCGCGGCGGAGATGCTGGCGGGGGCGGCGCTGGCGGTCCCGACCGCGCTTTACGTGCATGTGGGGGCGTTCATCGGGGCGGGCGTGGTGCTCGACGGGCGGCTGTTCCGAGGCGCGCGGCTGAATGCGGGCGCGCTGGGCTCGATGCCGCTGGCCGGAAGGGTGAAGGGGGCGAAGGGGCGCCAGCTGATCCACGCCGCCTCGGCGGTGGGGCTGGCGCGGCGGCTGAAGGCGGCGGGGGTGGACGTGACGCTGGCGATGGCGGGCTTCGGCGGGGCGGAGGCGGAGGCGCAGTTCCAGGACTGGCTGGCGGGCGCTGCGCCGGCGCTGGGGCGGGCGGTGGTCTCGGCGATGGCGGTGATCGACTTCGAGGCGGTGGTGCTCGACGGCGTGCTGCCGCCGGCCTGGCGGCTGGCGCTGCTGGACGCGACCCATGACGCGATCGCGCGGTTCGACCGCACCGGGCTGAGCCGGGCCAGCCTGCTGGAGGGGACCATCGGCGGCGAGGCGCGGGTGCTGGGGGCGGCGCTGCTGCCCCTGCAGGCCCGCTTCGCGCCGGAGCCGGACCTGCTGGTGAACCGCCGCAAGGCGCAGGCGGAGGCGCGGCCCGCGCCGCTGGACCCGCCGCCGCGCTTCGACGAGCCCTCGCCGCATCTGGACCGGTGGGGGAGCTAGGCGCATGAAGCGGCGGTTGCTAAGAGGCGCCGGTCTGGCGGGAGGGGGCGCGATGCGGCGGATCGATCTGGTGATCTTCGACTGCGACGGGGTGTTGATCGACTCGGAGGCGATCAGCGCGCGGATGCTGGTCGAGGAGATGCGCACGCGGGGCATCGAGATCGACCTGGCGTATGTGGCGCGGCATTTCCTAGGCCGCAGCTATCCGGTGGTGCTGAAGGTGATCCGCGAGGATTTCGGCGTCGCCCTGCCCGAGAGCTTCGAGGCGGACTATCGCCGCCGCCTGCTGGCGGCCTTCGAGGCGGAGCTGACCGTGATGCCCGGGATCGAGGCGGTGCTGGACCGGCTGGGGCGGCCGTATTGCCTCGCGACCTCCTCGAGCCCCGCGCGCCTGGCGCGGAGCCTGGAGATCACCGGGCTGGCGGCGCGCTTCGCGGGGCGGATCTCGACCGCCTCGGAGGTGGCGCGGGGCAAGCCCGCGCCGGACCTGTTTCTCCTGGCCGCCGAGCGGGCGGGGGTCGCGCCGGAGCATTGCCTCGTGATCGAGGACAGCGAGAACGGCGTGCGCGCGGCGCTGGCCGCCGGGATGGAGGCGTGGCGCTTCACCGGGGGCGCGCATTTCCGCGACATCGCCCTGCCCGACCCCGGAGAGCTGCGCCCGCAGCGGGAGTTCGCGCGGTTCGAGGCATTCTTCGAGGCGCGCCCCGAGCTCGCCCGGCCGGAGCGCGCGGCATGAGCCGGCGGGAGGAGGAGACGGCCACCCCTCTGGACCAGGCGGCGCGGGCGGCGTGGCTGTATTACGTCGGCGGGGCGACGCAGGACCAGATCGCGGCGGAGATGGGGATCTCGCGCCAGCGGGCGCAGCGGCTGGTGGCGAAAGCCGTGGCCGAGGGGCTGATCCACGTGCGGCTGGAGCATCGCGTCAGCCGCTGCATGGAGCTGGAACGCGCGCTGACCCGCAAATACGGGCTGAAGCGGGCGCGGGTGGCGCTGAGCCTGGGCAAGGGCGCCGATCCGGTGAAGGCGATCGCGCCGGTGGCGGCGGAGGAGCTGGAGCGGATCTTCGCGACGCCGGAGCCGCTGGTGGTGGCGCTGGGGACCGGGCGGACGCTGCGGGCGATGGTCGAGGAGATGCGGGCGATCGACTGCCCGCAGCATCGCATCGCCTCGCTCAACGGGAACATGGCGCCGGACGGGACGGCCTCGGCTTTCGACGTGATCATGCGGGTCGCCGACAAGGTGCGCGCGCGGCATTACCCGATGCCGCTGCCGCTGGTCGCGGCGACGCCGGAGGAGCGGGACCTGTTCATCTCTCTGCCGCCCGTGGTGCGGGCCCGGGCGCTGGCCGAGAACGCCGACGTGGCCTTCGTGGGCGTGGGCGAGATGGGGGGGGAGCCGCCGCTGCTCAAGGACGGGTTCCTGACCGCGGGCGAGATCGACGAGCTGCGCGCCCAGGGCGCCGTGGGGGAGATCACCGGCTGGTCCTACGACGATTCGGGGACCTACCTGCAGACCGGGGCCAACGCGCGCATCGCGGGCGTGCGGCTGGAGCGGGTGGCGGAAAAACTGATCGTCGCCATCGCTGCGGGCGCGAAGAAGCGCCCCGCCATCAAGGCCGCCCTGAAAGGCGGTCTGGTCAACGGCTTGATCACCGACGAGATCACGGCCGAGGCGCTGCTGTCCTGAGAAGGCACGCCTGACCCCGAAATCATGCTGCATCGCAAAAGGCTCAAGGCCTTGACAGCGTTCGGCCAGATGTGAGCAATTGCCCGCAACCTAAGCAAGTTCTCATCCAGGGAGGAACTCATGAGCTTGCGGACCAGCGCCCTTATGGGCGCCTGCGCGGTCATGGCTCTGGCCACGGCGGCGTCGGCCGAGACGACCATCACCGTGGCCACCGTGAACAACGGCGACATGATACGCATGCAGGGGTTGACGGATGATTTCACCGCCAAGCACCCCGACATCAAGGTCGAGTGGGTGACGCTGGAGGAGAACGTCCTCCGCCAGCGGGTGACCACGGACGTGGCCACCAAGGGCGGCCAGTACGACGTGATGACCATCGGCACCTACGAGGTTCCGATCTGGGCCAAGCAGAACTGGCTTGTCCCGCTTGACGACCTTCCCGAGGAATATGACGCTTGCGACATCCTGCCGGCCATCGCCGGT
>CAXGVP010000195.1:0-6612 GCA_964013055.1 uncultured Albimonas sp. | reverse complement strand
CCTCAGCCCGCGCGGCGGCGTCGCGCGGCCAGCGCCAGCCCGCCCAGCGCCGCGGCCAGCAGCGGCGCGGCGGCGGGCAGCGGCACCGCCGTCTCGACGGCCCGTTGCATGAAGGTCAGGTTGTCGAGGCCGATGTCGTCCGACGCGCCCCCCAGCCCCGAGACGTCCAGCGTCAGCGTCAGCGCGGTCGAGAACAGCCCCGCGCCGAAACCGAGGGTGGTGTGCGCCGTGCCGTCGAGCGCGCCCTGGACCAGAACGTCCGTGAACACCGTGTCCGGCCCCGAGGCCGGCGACACCCGCACCGTCGCGATGGTGCGGTCCGTCTGGAAATAGGAGCTCAGGTCGAAGGACAGCAGCCCCACCTCCCAGCCCGGGGCCGCCAACAGCTGCAGCACCAGGTCGGTCCCGTCGACGTCCTCGAAGATGATGTTGGTCAGGTCGCCGTAGCCCGTCGTCCAGGTGCTGATGTCCGCCGAGAGATAGCTCAGCGTCACGTCGGGCGTCGCGCCCTCGGCGCCGATGGCGTAGGTGAACCCGCCTTGCGAGGTGGAGGCGACGTTGTCGCCGTAGGCCTGCGAGAGCTGGGCGAAATCGCTCGCCGGCGTGTTCGGCGCCGACTGGTCGAAGGTCAGGGTGGTTGCGCCCGCGCCGCCGGCGGCGAGCGCAAGTCCGAGCGCGAGGGCGGCTCTGAAAATCATCTGATCGACTCCGGTGCACGGCGCCTTCCCACATGCGTCGCGCCGGAAACGATACGCGAAATTCACCTTGGGGCAAGCATGGATTCCGCAACGGAACCCCTTCATCCCTCGACGCCAGCGCCGTCCCGAGGCCCGCTTCAGGCCCCGCCCGGGAGGCGCCGCGGCCGGGTTGCGCCGCCTGGCAACTCATGGTTGATTACCCGCCGCCCATGGACGCGGAGCCCTCCGCTCCCTATGTCCTGAGCGCCGGCGACGGGCGCCGTGCAACAGGGAGACCCCGATGGGTCTGAGATTCTACCAGGTCGCCGTCTGGGCCTACGCCGCGCTCTACATCGGGGCGCTGGCGCTTCTGGCCATCGGCACCTTCGGCCTGTTCGGGCAGGAGCGCGATCCGCTTGCGGGCGTGTTCCTGATGCCGCTGGGCCTGCCCTGGACGCTGCTGCTCGACGACATGCCCCCGGCCGAGGCGCGCTGGGTCGCGATGACCGCGCCGCTGGCCAACCTGCTGCTGGTCGCCGCCATCCGCCGCCGCTTCAGCCCCGGCTGAGCCCCCGACGACACGCCGAACGACGCCCCGCAGGCGCAGACCCCGGGGCGCGCGCGTCGCAGGCGTCGGAAAGAGGCCCCGGGTCAGGCCCGGGGCGCCCGCCCCGGCCTCCCGGTCGTCGCGGTCCCGGGCGGCCGCCGCCCGGCCGCTCGCCGCTCAGTCGAAGGACAGCTTCTTGACGAAGCCGCGGGCGTCGCGGCGCAGGTCGGCGAATTTCTCGTCGGCCCGCACCTGTTCCAGACCTGCGCGCGCGGCCTCCATCTCCGGGACCGGGCGCGCCTGGCCGACCTCGTCGAGGTCGGCGAAGAACCGCGGGCGCCCGACCACCTGGCCCAGCCAGGCGTCGATCGGCGCGAAGCGCTCCAGCATCAGGGCGCGGTTGGCCTCGCCGAACATCTCCACCTCCGCGTTAGGCGCGTAGTCCAGGCGCTTGCCCGAGCGGATCAGATGCTCGCGCAGGGCCTTCGCCGCCCCGCCGGGCAGTTCGAGGTTGCCCAGCCGCGCGATCTCCATCGCCGCCAGCGGCAGCGAGGGGTTGGAGTTCTCGACCTCCACCAGCCCCTCGGGCCAGTCCAGCCGCGAGGTCGCCATGAAGTCGGGGACCGAGCCCCCCGAGGCCAGCACCTCGGAATAGTCGCGGAAGGCGAACTCGGCCTTGGGGAAGGCCTCCACCCACTTGCCCAGCATCCGGCGGTAGTTGAAGTGGATCGAGCCGAAATGCTCCTCCAGCCCGTCCTCGCGCAGGGCGCGCAGATGGTGGCCGAACTTCAGCCGCTGGCCGTGCCAGGACGTGATGTAGCTGTCCGGCCGGCGCAGGGTGCACACGATGCGCACGTTGGCCTTGGGGAACATCGTCTTCAGCCGCTTGAGCAGCCGCGGCGGCATCGGCCCGAAGTTCGCGAAGACCTCCGAGCACAGCACCACGGCCTTGGGCTGCATCATCACCGCCTGCTGGCGGATCGCGCGGATCATCTGGCCCGAGGGCGGCAGCTTCTGGTGCCAGGGCGGCACCTCGCGGTCCTCGGCGGCCTCGGCCATCATCTTGAAGGCGAGCGCGTTATGCGCCTCGCGCACGTTGATGGGGTTGGTCGCCTCGGGGTCGACCTCGCCGCGCAGGGCGGCGGCGAGGTTGCTGGCCAGCCCCTGCATCTCGACGGCCGGATACAGGATGCCGGCCCGCGCCAGCGCCAGCCAGTTGGTCGACAGCCAGCTCTGCAGAGAGCTCGAGCCCACCTTGTGGTGGCCCATGAAGATGACGAGATCCACGCTAGTCCCCCGAATGTCCCGCCGAATGCGCCGCCGCGGCCGGTCCGATCAGTCGTCCTCGGAGTCCGGGCCCAGCCCGTCCTCCTCCCCCGTGTCCTCGCCGCCGCCCGCGCGGCGCAGCTGCTTCTTCACCCGGCGCAGCTCCTCGGCGTTGGCCTCGAAGGCCTCGGAGATGGCGTCGAGGCGGCTGAGCTCGTCCGGCGAATACCAGCTCTCGGGCGCGAGATCCTGGGGCTGGTCCACCGCCGTCTCGGCGGCGCGGTCGAAGGAGGCGACCATCGGCCCGTCCGCCTCGCCGCCGAAGAACTCGGCATCGAGCGCCCTGGCGTCCTTCAGGTAGGCCTTGCGCACCGTCTCCAGCAGGGCCGCGTCCATGCGCAGCTTGTCGCCCGCGCGCCCGCCCGACTGCAGCGCGCGGGCGGCGCGGCGACCTACCTGCGGCGGCAGCGTGCGCGAGCGGTGCAGCGCCCGCAGCCAGGCGAGATCCTGGACCGAGAGGCTCTCGTTCGCGCTCTTGCCGGCGCCGGCGGTCTCGTCGAGATCGAAGGGCTTTCCCTCGGTCGCGAAGTCGAGGAAGTCGTGCACCACGTCCTCGTTCTTCAGCCGGTCGCGGACCATCGGGCGGACCTCGTAGCGGTCGCCGAAGACCTCGCGCCACTTGCGCAGGCGGGGGGCGTAGTGGAAGCGGCCGCTGGCGAGCACCCGCTCGTGGAACTCGGCCAGCGTGCCGTTGTACTGGCCGAGCTTGGTGCGCTCCTGGAAGGAGGACAGCACCCGCTCGGCATGGGGGCGGACGTAGGCGATCAGGCGCACGTCGTCGGCGAGGTCGGGGACCCAGCGGCTGAGGATCCGCTGCAGCAGGGCGGGGTCGACGAACTCGAACCACTCGCCCGAGAGAATGCCCAGGTCGGCGTCCGAGCGCTTCAGCCGCCGGTTCACCTTTTTCCAGCGCGGGCCCCGGAACTTCTTCATCTTGCCCTTGTAGAGGCACGACGCGAGGTTGCAGTTGTGCAGCCGCTCGGGGTCCGTCGGATAGGTCCAGCTCAGGCCCTCGGCCGACCAGGCGCCCTTCTTCAACACGTTCTGGATCGCCGTCGTCCCGGTCTTGCAGTCGCCCAGGTGGATCAGCAGTCTGTCGGTCACGGTCGTCCTCGCATGGCGGGCGCGCAGGGTCGCGCGAAGGGCGCGGTCGCTCGACTGCTAAGCGATGCGCGCGGCCGGCTCAACCCGCCGCGGGCGGGGCTCCGCGCCGCAGAACGGGGCGGCATGCCGCGGGCGCGGGGCGGGCGCGGGGGGTCGGGGGGGCTTGCCGGGGCCGCGGCGCGCGGTCTACCAGACGAACCCGAGCAGACGCCCCCTTTCCGCCCGGCCGCCCCGGGCCCGAGACAGGCGAGCACATGGACGCGATCCCCACCGCCGCGACGGACCCCGCCCAGGCGGAGACCTCGACGCAGACGACCCCCGCCGCGACCGGTCCCGAGACCGGCTGGATCCTGGCGCAGCGGCTGGTGTTCCCGGACCCGACGGTGAACTCCCGCATCCGGCTGTTCTGTCATGGCGTGCGCGGGGCGGGGCACGATGCGGGACGGCAGGCCTATTTCGCCCGGCCCGGGGCGCGGCTGAAGCTCGACAGCTATTTCAACTGCTTCCACGCCTCGGCCATGGACCTCGGCCCCCGCGACGCGGTGGTGCTGCGGCTGGAGGGCGAGGGCGACGCGCTGGTCAAGGTGCAGATGGCCAGGCCCCTGCACAGCGACGAGACGCTGCTCTCGACCGTGGTGACGCTCAAGCCCGGGCGGCCGGTGGACCTGACCCTGCCCCCGATCCGCGACGCGGGCGTGATCCACCTGCGCTTCAACGCGCGCACGCGGCTGAACCTGACGCGGGCCGACTGGCTGGTGCAGTCGCGCCGCGCGCGGCACGTCAAGATCGGCGCGGTGATCACCACCTTCAAGCGCAACGACGCGGTGCAGGCCTCGACCGCGCGGCTGGCCGATTACATGGAGGCCAACCCCGACATCGGCGACAGGTTGTCGGTCTTCGTGGTGGACAACGGCGGCGACACCGACGCCGCCCCCGGCGCACGGGTGATCAAGAACCGCAACCTCGGCGGCGCCGGCGGCTTCACGCGCGGGTTGCTGGAGCACCGCAAGGACCCGGACGTCACCCACGTCCTGTTCATGGACGACGACGCCGAGTTCTTCCCCGAGAACCTGCGCCGCACGCTCGCCGTGCTGCGGCTGGCGCGGCCGAAGAACACGGCGGTGGCCGGGACCATGCTGCCGGCGTCGAAGCGCTGGCAGGTGTGGGAGAACACGGCGATCTTCGACAAGCTCTGCCGGCCGATCCTGCAGGGGCTGAACCTGCGCAAGTTCGAGAACGTGCTGGAGCTCGCCCGCCCGCTGACCGGGGTGCAGGGGCGCTATGCGGGATGGTGGTACTTCTGCTTCCCGCTGAGCCACGTCAAACGGCTGGCCTTCCCGTTCTTCGTGCGCGGCGACGACGTGTGGTTCTCGCTGGCGAACGACTTCGACATCCGCACCGTGCTGGGCGTGTGCTCGCACCAGGACGACTTCGTCTCCAAGCGCAGCCCGCTGACGGCGTACCTGGATGCGCGCTATCACGTGATCCAGATGCTGGCGCATGACGGGCTGCCCTCGGACGCGGCGACGCTGAAGGACCAGCTGACCTTCCTCTATCGCCAGTGGAACGAGAGCTACCACTACGGCGCCGCCGCGGCGGTGATCGAGGCGATCGAGGACGTGTGCAAGGGGCCGGAGTTCTTCGACGAGGATCCCGAGATGTCGGCCAAGCGCGCCCGCATCAAGGAGATCGGCGGCGAGGAGGCGACCCTGCACAAGCTGAAGTGGCGCAGGTCCGGCAACACCGGGGTGGCGCCGGCCAAGCACACCTCGAAGCCCTACCAGATCCTGCGGCTGATCACCTGCAACGGGCATCGCTGGATCCCGAAGCGGTTCTTCTATTCGAAGACCGGGCGCTTCGACATGGACACCCGCGCGCGGCCCAACCAGGTGTTCCTGCGGGAAAACTGCCTGGTGGTGGATGCGCAGACCTCGATCGGCTACCGGCTGAAGCGCGACCCTGCGCGGTTCTTCGAGAACCGCCGCCGCTTCGAGGCGGCCTTCAGGCAGCTGGTCGCGAAGCTGCCGGAGCTGCGCAAGGCCTACAAGGTCGACCAGCTTTCCCAGATCACCGAGGAGGCCTGGCGCAAGCGCCTGGGCCTCTGAGGTTTTTCCAGGACCTGCCGGAGGGAGCGCCGCGTCGGGCGCAGCGCCCGTGGCGCGGTCTCGCGCGCGGCGCGTGGCGGGTGTTCGGGCCTGTGGCCCGGGGGCCCGGGGCGGGCGCGGGGGCCTGATCGTCCCGGTTTCGCCTGACGGCCGGCGTCGCGGGCCGGGCCTGCGGCCCGGGCGCCCCTGACGGGGCGCTTTCGGCGCTGCCGCGCCGGATTCACGCGCTGCATCGCACAATCGCCGCTTGACGGTCCGGTCGGGCGACGGCAGGCTGGTTAAACGTTTAATCCCTGTCGTGCGGCGGCGAAGGCGCCGTGCGGCGTCGTGCGGCCGCGAAGGCGTCGAGATGAACCTTCAGACCATCGCCGAGGAGTTCGGGGTCTCGTCGGCCACCGTCTCGAACGCGCTGTCGGGCAAGGGGCGGGTGTCCGCGGAGCTCGCCCGGCGGATCCGCGCGCGGGCGGAGGAGATGGGCTATGCGCCCTCGCCGCCGGCGCGGGCGCTGCGCACGGGACGCACGGGGGTGATCGGGCTGGTGCTGGCGGACCTGTCGAACCCGCTGTTCCCGCGCTTTGCGCGCGCGGTCGACGCCGCGGCCGAGGCGGCGGGCTATGGCGTGCTGATCGCGGATTCCCATGGCGAGGTGGGCGCGCAGACCGCGGCCCTGCAACGGCTGGTGCGGCGGGGCGCGGACGGCATCGTGGTGGCCCCCCGGCGCGGCACGCGGGTGCTGGAGCTCGACGTGCCGCTGGCGGTGATCGACGCGCCCTCCACCCCCGGCAACACGATCTGCGCCGACCACCGCGGCGGCGGCGCGGCGCTGGCGGCGCTGATGCTGGCGCTGGGGCAC
>CAXGVP010000194.1:0-6621 GCA_964013055.1 uncultured Albimonas sp. | reverse complement strand
CGGCCGTTCACGCCGCCCTGGGCGTTCACCATGTCGATGTATTTCTCGATCGTCGTGCCGATCTGGCCGTAGGCCGAGGCCGGGCCCGAGTAGGCCATGGTGTTGCCCACCTTGATCGCGTCGGCGGCCAGCGCCGCGCCGGAGATCCCGGCGGCGGCGATCGCGCCGGCGGCGGCGCCCAGCAGGGTGCGTCGGTTCATCATGTTCTGTGTCCTCCCCTCCGCGCATGTCCATCGGCCGCCTTAGGGTTCGCGTCCCTTAGCTTCCGGGACCCCAGACGCCTCGGGGCCCGATCCGGCGCGGTGCGGATCGGGCCCCGATGTGGAATTCCCCCGCAGGGGCGCCGGACGGCCGCCGCCCGCAGGCGGCGGCCGGGATCAGGTCAGCTCGACTCGGCGTGGATGACCTCGCCGAAGAACTCCCAGCTCTCGCCGTTGAAGCGCATCAGCTGCATCGCCTCGATCGGGGCGAAGTCGGTGGGCGAGGTCTTCACCTGGATGCCGGGCAGCAGGATCGGCACCCGCACGTCGAGCGAGGTCGCAGCCGCCAGGATCTCCTCCGGGCCCGCGTCGGGGCCGGCCTTCTCCAGGGCCTCCTGCAGGGTGATGCCGATGGCGTAGCCGAAGGTGGTGAAGGACGAGGTCTGGTCCCCCTCGGGGTAGTACTCGTCCATGAACTTGCGCCATTCGGCCATCTCGGCGTCGTCGGCCCACTGCGGGTCCGTCGACTCCTTCATGTAGCCCGCCGAGATCAGGCCCTTGGAGGCCTCGAGCCCCGCCGGCTGCAGCACGCCGCCGACCGAGACCGAGACGTTGTTGAGGAAGCGCTCGGCCTCCCAGCCGATCTCGGTGGACTTCTTGATCGCCTGGGCGGCGAACTTGGGCGTGGCCACGATGAAGAACACGTTGGCGCCGGTGGCCTTCAGCGAGATGACCTCCGAATCCACGGTCGGCTGGGAGACCTCGTAGGGCGTCTCGGCGACGATCAGGCTGTCGGCCTTGTCGCCCAGGCCCATCTTCATGCCGTGGAGGTAGTCTTTGCCGTAGTCATCGTTCTGGTAGAGGATCGCGATCTTGGGATCCGCGATGTTGTCCATGATGTACTTGGCGTAGATCGCGCCCTCGGTCGGGTAGTTCGGCTGCCACCCGGTCGTCATCGGGAAATTCTCGGGGTCGTTCCACTTCGACGCGCCGGTCGAGAGGAACAGGTGCGGCACCTTCTTGGCGTTCACATACTTGTGGATCGCGGTGTTGGTCGGCGTGCCGAGCGTGGCGAACAGGATGTCCACCTCGTCCTGCTCCACCAGGCGGCGGACCTGCTCCACCGTCTTGGGCGGGGAATAGCCGTCGTCGTAGCTGATCCACTCGATCTGCCGGCCATGCACGCCGCCCTCGGCGTTGATCTTGTTGATGTAGGCCTCGATCGTCTTGCCGATCGTGCCGTAGGCCGAGGCCGGGCCCGAGTACGGCATGGTGTTGCCGATCTTGATCGTGCCGTCGGCCAGCGCCGGTCCGGCGATCATCGCCGCGGCCGCCGTGGCGGCCATCCAGGTCTTGCGTCCGAACATGCGGAACCTCCCATTCGCGCTTTTCGTTACGTAAACCCTAGGGTATGCGAGCCTTAGCTTTTCACCCCCAGGACGGTTCGGGGCCCGATCCGGCGCGAGCGGACCGAGCCCCTTTGGTCACCCCGCCCCCGAACGTTCCGAGGGAGGCGGGATCTTGTCGGCGCCGGGCGGGGGCCGCGATCTTCGCCGCGTGCGCCCTGCCCGTCTGCGCGCCTTGCTCAGCTGCGCCGGGCCGCGAGGGCCCGGCGCGACCGGGTCACGAGGACTCGGCGTGGATGATCTCGCCGAACAGCTCCCAGGTCTCGCCGTTGAAGCGCTGCAGCTGCATCGCCTCGATCGGCGCGAAGTCGTTCGGGCCGGTGGTCATGGTGATGCCGGGCAGCAGCATCGGGTTCTCGACCTGGTTCATCGAGGTCGCGGCCTTCAGGATCGCCTGGGCGTCCGCGCCCTCGCCGGCCTGCTCCAGCACGTGCTCCATGGTCTTGGCCACGCCGTAGCCGAACACCGTGAAGGACGAGGCCTGATCGCCGTCGGGATAGTACTCGTCCATGAAGGCGTGCCACTCCTTCATCGCGGGGTCGTCGGCCCACTGCGGGTCCGTCGCCTCCTTGAGGTAGGCGGCCGAGATCACGCCCTTGGACGCCTCGAAGCCCGCGGGCTTGAGCACCGCGCCGACCGAGACCGAGACGTTGGACAGGAAGCGCTCCGCCTCCCAGCCGATCTCGGAGGACTTCTTGATCGCCTGGGCGGCGAACTTCGGCGTGGCCACGATGAAGAACACGTTGGCGCCCGAGGCCTTCAGCGACAGCACCTCGGAGTCGACGGTGGGCTGGGCGACCTCGTAGGGGGCCTCGGCCACGATCAGGCTGTCGGCGGTCTCGCCGAGCGCCTCCTTCATGCCGATCACGTAGTCCTTCCCGAAGTCGTCGTTCTGGAACAGGATCGCGATCTTGGGGTTCTCGATGTTCTCCTGGATCCACTTGGCGTAGATCGCGCCCTCGGTCTGGTAGCTGGGCTGCCAGCCGGTGGTCATCGGGAACTTGTCGGGCATGTTCCACTTGGCCGCGCCGGTGGCGAGGAACAGGTGGGGCACCTTCTTGGCGTTGACGTACTTCTGGATCGCCGTGTTCGAGGGCGTGCCGAGGTTCTGGAACAGGATGTCCACCTCGTCCTGCTCGATCAGGCGGCGGACCTGCTCGACCGCCTTGGGGGGCGAGTAGGCGTCGTCGTAGGTGATGAACTCGATCTGGCGGCCGGCCACGCCGCCGTCTGCATTGAGCTTGCTGAAATAGGCCTCGATGGTCTTGCCGATCTGGCCGTAGGCGGAGGCCGGGCCGGAATAGGGCATGGTGTTGCCGATCTTGATGGCATCCTGGGCGGCGGCAGGGCCCGCGGCGGACAGGACGAAGGCCGAAGCGGCCGCCATCAGCATGGAACGTCGATTGAACATGAAGAACGGGTCTCCCTAAGGGGGGGCTGTGAACGAAGGACGGCCCTTCTGTCTCGAGGCCGTTTGGGCCCGCCTGGATCGGCGGTCCGGTGGGGGGCGCTCCCTGTGCGCCGCGGCTCTTCTCAATGGAGCCGCTCCGCTTCGCCCCGGGGCCGGTCGGCGGGTCTCCCTCCCGCCACGCCGGCCTGGCTCATGCGCCTCTCGGCGCGCCGGTCCCTCGCCGATCTCCCTTCGGCGGGGTCGGGGGCCGCGGCGCGCGCGGCCCCCGGATCGGGTCAGGGCCTCAGCGGCCCAGCTTCGCCGCCAGTCCGCGCAGCAGACCGCCCGCGCCCTGAGGCGCGAGGTAGATCACCGCGATCAGGAAGAAGCCGTAGAAGGCGCCGGCAAGGCCCTTCGAGATCTCTTCCGCGACGTTGGGGATGAAGACGATGAAGGCCGCGCCCAGCAGCGCGCCGGGCAGCCAGCCCACGCCGCCGATCACCAGGCCCACCAGGATCGCAACCGACAGCGCGAAGGTGAAGCTGTCGGGCGCCACGAACTGGATGACGATGGCGCCGAGGCACCCCGCGATGCCGGTGAACATCGCCGAGATCCCGAAGGCGGTCGCCTTGTAGACCGAGGTGTTCACCCCCATCGAGCGCGCCGCGATCGGGTTGTCGCGGATCGCCATCAGCGCGCGGCCCGTGCGCGAGCGCACCAGGTTGCGCGCCAGCCAGTAGAGGAACAGGCCCACGGCGAGCGTGAAGAAATACAGCCACTGGTCCGCGTTGAGCACCGCATCCAGCCCGAAGGGCGCGTCGGGCTTGATGATCACGATGCCCTGCACGCCGCCGGTCCAGTGCTCGAACGGGCTGAGCTTGAGGAACTGCGGCGTCGCCACCGCCAGCGCGAAGGTCGCAAGCGCGAGGTATATGCCCTCGAGCCTCAGCGCCGGCAGGCCGAACAGGAAGCCGACCACGAAGCACAGCAGCCCCGCCACCGGCAGCGTCCAGACATAGCCGATCCCGAGGTTCTCCATCATGATCGCCGCCGTGTAGGCGCCGACCGCGTAGAAGGCGCCGTGGCCCAGCGAGAACTGGCCGTTGATGCCGGTCAGCAGGTTCAGCCCCAGGATGGCGATGGCGTAGACCATCAGCATCGTCATCTGGAACACGAAGAAGTTCTTCGAGAAGAACGGCAGCAGCACCGCCCCGATCAGCACGATCAGGAACACCGCCTGGCCCAGGGTCGATTTCCCCCCCGCCGCGGCGGCCCGGCCCTTGGGGCCGGGGGTCGCCTTGGCCGGGGCCGAAGCGCCTCCGGTCATGGTTTCGTCGCTCATCGCCATCTCAGACCCTCTGCACCACGCGGCGGCCCAGCAGGCCCGCGGGTTTCACCAGCAGCACCGCGACGATCAGGAACAGCGCGATGGGAAGTTTCAGCTCGCCCCCGATGACGGGGATGTAGGTGCCGGCCAGGTTCTCGACGACGCCGACGATGAAGCCGCCGATCACCGCGCCCAGCGGGCTGGTCAGCCCGCCCAGAACCGCGCCCGCGAACCCGTAGAGCAGGATCGAGAGCATCATGTTCGGCTCGAGGAACACGACCGGCGCGATCAGCATGCCCGCGACCGCGCCGATGGCCGAGGCCATGCCCCAGCCGAGCGCGGTCATCATCGACACCCGGATGCCGACCAGCCGGGCGCTCTCGGGGTTCACCGCCGCCGCGCGCATGGCCAGGCCCACGCGGGTGAAGGTGAAGAAGCCCCACAGCAGCAGCAGGACGATCAGCGTCACCCCGATCATGCCCGCCTGGTGCTTGCCGATCATCGCGCCTTCCCACAGCGGCCCCTCGCCGAAGGGCGACGGCACGGCCTTGATGGTGAAGTCCCAGATGAAGCCCGCGAAGCTGTTGAAGATCGCGAACAGCGCGATGAAGATCACGATGTGGCTCAGGACGGGGGCGTTCTCGATCGGCTTGAACACGATCCGCTCGATCGCGAAGCCGCCCACGAAGCTGACCAGGATCACCAGCGGGAAGACCACCCAGTAGGGCAGGCCCCACTGCAGCATCTGCCAGGCGATGTAGGTCGAGAACATCGCCATCTCGCCCTGGGCGAAGTTCAGGTGGTGAATGGCCTGGTAGATCATCACGACGGCGAGCGCCACGCAGGCGTAGATCGCCCCCGTGGCGACGCCCGAGACGATCTGTTGAATGAACAGTTCCATGTCTCAGTACCCCAGGTAGGCGGCGCGCACGCCTTCGTCGTCGCGGATCGTCTGCGCCTCGCCGGCCATCACGATCTCGCCCGTCTCGATCAGGTAGGCGTGGTCGGCGATGCCCAGCGCGAGGGAGGCGTTCTGCTCGACCACCAGCATCGACACGCCCGCCTCCTTCTTCACGTCGGCGAGGATGTCGAAGATCTGCTTGGTGATCAGCGGCGCGAGGCCGAAGCTGGGCTCGTCCAGCAGCATCAGCCGCGGGCGCAGCATCAGGGCGCGGGCGATGGCCAGCATCTGCTGCTCGCCGCCCGAGAGCGTGCCCGCCTGCTGGGTCCGCCGCTCCTTCAGGCGCGGGAAGAAGTGGTAGGCCCGCTCGATGTCGGCGGCGATGTCCTTGCCCATCGGACGGGTCATCGCGCCGAGCTGCAGGTTCTCCTCGACCGAAAGCGTGGTGAAGGTGCCGCGCCCCTCGGGGACGTGGGCGATGCCGCGGCGCACGATCGCCTCGGTCGAGAGGCGGTCGATCCGCTCCCCGTCGAAGGTGATCTCGCCCTTGCGGCGGATCATGCCGCAGATGGCGCGCAGGGTGGTGGTCTTGCCGGCGCCGTTGGCGCCCAGCAGGGTGGCCACGCCGCCCTGCTCGACCTCGAAACTGATGCCGCGAAGGACGGTGAGGTCGCCGTAGGAGGCCTCGAGCCCCTTCACTTCAAGGATCGGGCTCATTCGTCTCCTCCCAGGTAGGCGGCGATGACCTCGGGGTTCTTCTGGACTTGCTCGGGCGTGCCCTCGGCGATCTTGCGGCCGAAGTTGAGCACCACCACCCGGTCCGAGACCGACATCACCAGCGCCATGTGATGCTCGACCAGCAGGACGGTGACGCCCTTCTCGTCGCGCACCATGCGGATCAGCTTGCCCAGTTCCTCGACCTCGTCGTGGTTGAGGCCGCCGGCCGGCTCGTCGAGCAGCAGCAGCTTGGGCTCGGTCGCCATGGCGCGGGCCATCTCGACCCGCTTCTGGGTGCCGAAGGGCAGGCCCGAGACCGGCAGGTCGGCGACGTCGTTGAGCTCGAGCCAGTCGATCAGCTCCTGCACGCGGGCGTCGATGTCGCGCTCGCCCTTGCGCACCCAGGGCAGGCGCAGCGCGTCCGAGACCGGGTCCGACTTCGAGGCCGAGTGCGCGCCGACGCGGATGTTGTCGCGCACGCTCAGGTTCGAGAAGCTGGCCACGTTCTGGAAGGTGCGCCCGATGCCCAGCCCCGCGATCCTGTGGGCGGGCTCGCCCAGGATCGAGGTCCCGTTGAAGCGGATGTCGCCGTCGTTGGGCGTGTAGAGCCGGCTGAGGCAGTTGAACAGCGTGGTCTTGCCCGCGCCGTTGGGGCCGATCAGGCCCAGGATCTCGCCCTC
>CAXGVP010000193.1:0-6657 GCA_964013055.1 uncultured Albimonas sp. | reverse complement strand
GAGCCGGCGAGCGCTCCGCGTCTTGCCAGGCGCGACCGGCGAGGCTATCGCCCCTCCATGCGCACCCACCTGACCCTGCTGGGCCTCGAGTCCTCCTGCGACGAGACCGCCGCGGCCGTCGTCCGCGCCCCGCTGCGCGACGGCCTGCCCGAGGGGCCGGGCGAGATCCTCTCCTCCGTCGTCATGGACCAGGCGAGCCTGCACGCGGCCTTCGGCGGCGTCGTCCCCGAGATCGCCGCCCGCGCCCATGCCGAACGCCTCGACATCGCCGTCGAGCAGGCGCTGGAGGCGGCGGGGACGCCGCTTGATGCGCTCGACGCGGTGGCCGCGACTGCGGGGCCGGGGCTGATCGGCGGGGTGCTCTCGGGCGTGATGTGCGCCAAGGGGATCGCGCTGGGGGCGGGGCTGCCCTTCGTGGGGGTCAATCACCTCGCCGGCCACGCGCTGACGCCGCGGCTGACCGAGGGGCTGGCCTGGCCCTACCTGATGCTGCTGGTCTCGGGCGGGCATTGCCAGATCCTGGCGGTGCTGGGCCCGGACCGGTTCCGCAGGCTGGGCGGCTCGATCGACGACGCGCCGGGCGAGGCCTTCGACAAGGTCGCGAAGCTGCTGGGGCTGGGCTACCCGGGCGGGCCGGAGGTGGAGCGCGAGGCGCGCGCGGGCGATGCCACGCGCTTCGACCTGCCCCGGCCGCTGATGGACAGGCCGGGATGCGACATGAGCTTCTCGGGGCTGAAGACCGCCCTGCGGCGGGCGCGGGACCGGCTGGTCGAGGCGCAGGGCGGGCTGACCCGCCAGGACCGTGCGGACCTTTGCGCCGGCTTCCAGGCGGCGGCGGCCGATGTGCTGGCCGCCAAGACCGCCCGCGCGCTCCGCGCCTTCGGGCCCGAGGCGGGGACAGCCCCGGCGATCGCGGTCGCGGGGGGCGTGGCCGCCAACACCCGGCTGCGCGAGGCGCTGGAGGCCGCCGCGGCGCAGGAGGGCTGGCGGCTGGTCGCGCCGCCGCTGAGCCTGTGCACCGACAACGCCGCGATGATCGCCTGGGCGGGGGCCGAGAAGCTGGCGCGAGAGGGCGCCGACGGGCTCGACCTTCCCGCGCGGCCCCGATGGCCGCTGGATGCGGGGGCGGCGCCGCTGATCGGGTCGGGGAAACGGGGCGCCAAGGCCTGAGCAAGCCCAAGCGCTGCGGATTCGGCGGGGAGCGGACGTCAGGCGCCCTGCGGGCGGGCCTGGCTGCGTCGCGTCGGGGGGCGTGGGCATCGCGGAGGCGGCAGGGGCCGGAGCCTCCGGCGGGCTCCCGACTCACCCAAGAACAAGGCCCGCGCCTAGTCTCCGGATCCGTCTCTCGCTGATGGATGCCTGAGCGACTCGCCCGCCCCGGTCAAGGACAAGCCGCGCAAGCGCGGTCGCTGCGCGATCCCTGACCGGGGCAGGCGAGTCGCTCTTGTCGGCATCCGCGAGAGACGGCTCCGGAGAACAGGCGCTTTGCGAGGCCCGGCGGGCGTTGCGCCGGGCGACTGGGGCGGGCGGCGTGAGCGAGGCGCAGGGGGAACGAGAACGCCCCGAGGCCTGGGGGGCTCGGGGCGTTGGGGACCGTCAGCTTTGGGGCGCGGCCCCGGGAGGGGCCGCCGGGGTCAGTTGACGCCGTCGAGGAGACGGCGGGCGATGACCTGGGCCTGGATCTCGGCGGCGCCCTCGAAGATGTTGAGGATGCGCGCGTCGCACAGGACGCGGGAGATCGGGTATTCCAGCGCGAAGCCGTTGCCGCCGTGGATCTGCACGCCGTTGTCGGCGCAGGCCCAGGCGACGCGGGCGCCGAGCAGCTTGGCCATGCCGGCCTCGAGGTCGCAGCGGCGGCCCTCGTCCTTCTCGCGCGCGGAATGGTAGCTCAGCTGGCGGGCGACCATGATCTCGACCGCCATCAGCGCCAGCTTGTCGTAGACGCGCGGGAACTCGACGATCGAGCGGCCGAACTGCTTGCGGTCCTCGGCGTACTTCAGCGCGATCTCCATGGCGCACTGGGCCACGCCCACGGCGCGGGCGGCGGTCTGGATGCGCGCGCCCTCGAAGGTCTTCATCAGCTGCTTGAAGCCCTGGCCCTCGGCGCCGCCCAGCAGGTTCTCGCCCTTCACCACGAAGCCGTCGAAGCCGAGCTCGTATTCCTTCATGCCGCGGTAGCCGAGCACCTCGATCTCGCCGCCGGTCATGCCCTCGGCCGGGAACGGGTTCGCGTCGTCGCCGCGGGGCTTCTCGGCGAGGAACATCGACAGGCCGGAGTAGTTGGAGGTGTCGGGGTCGGTGCGCGCCAGCAGGGTCATCACGTCGGCGCGGGCGGCGTGGGTGATCCAGGTCTTGTTGCCGGTGATCTTCCAGTCGTCGCCGTCCTTCACCGCGCGGGTGCGCAGCGAGCCGAGGTCGGAGCCGGTGTTGGGCTCGGTGAACACGGCCGTCGGCAGGATCTCGGCCGAGGCGATGGCGGGCAGCCACTTGTCCTTCTGCGCCTGGGTGCCGCCGTTGAGGATCAGCTCGGCGGCGATCTCGGAGCGGGTGCCCAGCGAGCCCACGCCGATGTAGCCGCGCGAGAGTTCCTCGGAGACCACGCACATCGCGGTCTTGCCCAGGCCCGAGCCGCCGTATTCCTCGGGAACCGTCAGGCCGAAGACGCCCATCTCGCCCATCTCCTGCACCAGCGGCATGGGGATGAACTCATCCTTGAGGTGCCACTCATGGGCGTAGGGCACGACCTTCTCGTCCGCGAAGCGGCGGAACTGGTCGCGGATCATCTCGAAATCCTCGTCGAGCCCGCAGTCGCCGTAGGTCGAGGCGCCGGCGCGCTCGCGCATGATCTGCACCAGGCGGTGGCGCGCGGCGTCGGTGTTGCCGGTGGCGATCAGGGTCGAGACCGCGGAATCGGAGGCGAGCGCCAGCCCCTCGGCGGCGAGACCGAGGTCCGAGAGGCGCGCGAACTCGTTCTGGCTCATCAGGATGCCGCCGGTCAGCTGGGCGAGATATTCGCCGAAGCTGATCTGGAGGATCAGCTGCTCGACCTCGCCGAACTTGCCGGCCTCGGCCAGGCGCACGGACCAGGCGTGCATCTGGCGCAGGGATTCGGTGTAGGTGGCGATCCAGCTCAGCGCGTGGGCGGCGTGCTGCTCGCGCTCCATCATCGCGCCGGAAACCTTGCCGTCGACCGTCACCCGCTCGCGCAGGGCGCGGCGGGCGGACATCTCGATGTCCTCGACCGCGGGCATGGCGGCGGCGCAGAGCGTTGCGAGATCAGCGAGAATCGGCTCGGGCGTCGGGATCGCGGTCGCTTCGTTCATCGATGGAACCTCTCCGGTCGGCGGGTCGGCAGGGGAGCGGGGTCCCCGGCCGGCCGCGAGGCGCGCGCAGGCGTTGCTGCATCGCGGAATCTGTCATGTTTCGGGCGCGGACGCTAGTCAGGCCCCGCCGTCGGGTCAATATCGGCGCAAGATCGTTGCGCCCGGACAGGGGGTCGCAGGCGATATCTTGCGCGCTTCCTGACCGGCGGCAGGCGACGCGGCCGTCGCTTTTCCTGTGCATACGCAGCCCGGGCGGAGGCGGACCACCTGTCGCCCGGCCGCGGGCGGTGCTATGGGCGCCTGCATGGACTTTTCGGGACTGATCGCCGACCACGGGTCGGTGGCGCTGCTGGCGGCGCTGGTGGGGATGCTCGCGGCGGGCTTCGCCAAGGGCGTGGTGGGATTCGCGCTGCCGATGATCGCGATCTCGACCATCGGCTCGGTGCTGCCGGCGCCGCTGGCGGTGGCGGCGATCATCCTGCCGGCGGTGATCACCAACATCTGGCAGACCTTCCGCCAGGGGCTGCAGGCGGCCTGGGCGAGCCTGCGGCGGTTCTGGCTGCTGAACCTGGTGATGTTCGCCGCCATCGCCGCGACCGCGCAGCTGATCATGGTGATCCCCGAGCAGGCGCTGTTCGCGATCCTCGGCGTCGGCGTCTGCGGCTTCGCGGGCATCCAGCTGCTGGGCTGGCGGCCGGCGGCGCCGCCCAGGCGCTGGCTGAAGCCGGTCGAGGCGGGGGTGGCGCTGGTCGCGGGGTTCTTCGGGGGGCTCTCGGGCGTCTGGGGGCCGCCGATCCTGCTGTATCTCACCGCGCTGGAGCTGCCCAAGACCGACATGGTGCGCGCCCAGGGGGTGAGCTTCCTGCTCGGCTCGCTGATCCTGGTGATCTCGCACCTGCGCTCGGGGCTGCTGCTGGGCGAGGGGGGCGCGATCTCGGTCGTGATGGTCGTGCCGGCGATGGCGGGGATGGCGCTGGGGCTGGCGGTGCAGGACCGGCTGGACCAGCGCAAGTTCCGCCGCGCCACGCTGATCGTGCTGGTGGTGGCGGGCGCGAACCTGCTGAGGCGGGCGCTGGCGGGCTGACGCCGAGGGGCGCGGCCGCATCGCGCGGTCGGCGCGCCTGCGGCGGAGGCCCCGGGTCGAGCCCGGGGCGCGCGCGCCGGGTCGGCGGGCGGGCCCCCGGGCGAGCCCGCGCGCGGGTCAGCCGAAGAGGAAATCGGCCTCGGTCAGCTCGGCGGGGCTGACGTGGCGCAGGAGCACGGTGGCGGCCCCGTCGATGGTGATCTCGGCATGGTCGCCGACGCTGCGGATCGAGAGGTCGTCGAAGTCCAGCGACCCGCGCGAGGCGATGCGGATCAGGTCCTGGCCGTTCTCGAAGTCGCGGATCACGTCGTCGCCGGCGCCCTTCCAGAACACGAACACGTCCTCGCCCTGGCCGCCGCGCAGCGTGTCGTCGCCGCGCCCGCCGTTCAGCCGGTCGTCGCCGTGGCCGCCGTTGAGCGCATCCTCCCCCCGGCCGCCCTGCAGGACGTCGTCCTCGCCCCCGCCCTTGAGGCCGTCGCGCCCGCGCCCGCCCTTGACCAGGTCGTCGCCGGCGAAGCCGTTGAGCGTGTCGCGATCGCGCGAGCCGAGCAGCCGGTCGTCCTCGTTCAGCACCAGGCGGAAGAACTTGCGGCTGTCGCCCTCGGCCTGCATCGCCAGGAACGGCGCGCGCACGGTGCGCGCGAAGTCGATCATCACGAAGTGCTGGAGACCTTCGGCCTGCACCGAGACCGCGCGCAGGGTGCCCGAGGGCTCCCACCCGTCGGGATGCCAGATGGCGCCGTAGTAGGTGATGTTGTCGTCGTCGTTGCCGAACCGGACGGCCTCGTTGCTGATGAAGGTCCGATCGTCGTGGCGGACGTCGTATCGGTTCATGTCCAGCGCATGATACGCGCGCAAGATCGCCATCGGCCTGTCCCTCTTCGAAATCCCTGGGCCGGGGCGTCTGACGCGCCTTGCGTGCGGGGCCAAGGGGTTGCGCGATCATGTGAAGATCGGAACGCAGCCCGGCTCAACCCCGCACGGCGTCGGGGCCTCGGGTTTCGGCGAGGTGTGGGCGCGGCGCTACGCCGGGCGGGCGCGGGCGCCGGGGACCGGCGCCGGCGGGCGGGCCGCCCCTTCGAGCCGCGGAGCCAGCGCCGCGGCGACCGCCGCCTCGGCCGAGCTGGGGCGATGCCCGGGCAGCAGCGCCGCGAGCCGCGGATCCGCGAGCCGGTGGGGCGTGGTCCACAGGTAGCGCATCTCGAGAAGCTCGCGCCCCATCGCCCAGACCGGCGAGGCGAGGCGGATCGCCCACCACGGGAACGGCTTCGGCCGCAGCGGCCGGCCGGCGGCGCGGGCGGTGAGGGCCATAAGCTCGGCCCCCGTCAGCGCGTGGCCGGGGTGGTTGAAGGCGGCGAAGGCGGGCAGCGTGTCGCGCAGGGCGGCGAGGCCGGCGGCGACCTCGGCGAAATCGGGCAGGAAGGACCAGGCGTGCAGCCGGTCGAGCGGGCCGGGATAGGCGAAGGTCCCCTTCGCCACGCCCGCGGAGATGTGGGAGTCGTACCAGTTGCCGGCGATCTCGGTGTCGAGGAAGTCGCCCCCGCGCAGGACGATGCAGCGGATCTCGCCGGCCTCGGCGGCCGCGCGCAGGGTCCGCTCCTGCTGGGCGCGCAGGCGGCCCTTGCGGGTGTCGGGGCGGCAGGGGGTCTCGGGCGTGGTCGGCGAGGCGATGGCCGTGCCGTAGCCGTAGACGTTGCCGGGGTGGAGGAGCGTGGCCCCCGTGGCGCGGGCGGCGGCGATCAGCGACTGGGTGGACTTGGGCAGGGCCGCGGGCCAGTCGGGATAGGGGGCGTTGAGCGCGTTGACGATGACGTCCGCCCCCTCGGCCGCGCGGGTCAGAGAGGCGGGGTCGAGCGCGTCTCCGGCGACCGGCTCGGCGGTCTCGAAGCTCGCGGCGCCCGATCGGGTCAGGGCGCGGACGGTCCAGCCGGCCTGCGCGAAGGCGGCCGTGGCGTGGCGGCCGAAGCGGCCGCGGGCGCCGGCGATCAGGACGGTGCCGTGGGTCATGGGGTCTCTCCTGCGGTGGTGCCGGGAGGACTCTGGGGTATTCTCCTGCGTGCGGGAAGACGTCGGATTGTATGGGAGCCATTCAAGAATGGATGGATTGGATTGGGCGGAGCTGCAGGCCCTGCTGGCGGTGGCGCGGGCGGGCTCGTTGTCCGCCGCGGCGCGGGCGGGGGGGCTGAGCCAGCCCACGCTCTCGCGCCGGCTGGCGGCGCTGGAGGGGCGGCTGGGCGAGGTGCTGATGGA
>CAXGVP010000192.1:0-6692 GCA_964013055.1 uncultured Albimonas sp. | reverse complement strand
CGAAGGCCAGCGGCGCGCCGACGTCGCCGGGGCGGGCGACCAGCGGCGCGGTGGGGCGCACCGAGGGGCGGGCCGAAACCTCGGCCAGGGCGCCGATCTGGCGCTCGGCGCGGGCGTGGGCCTCGGGCGCGTCGTTCACCTCGGGCGCGTAGACGCGCATCAGCTGGCGCAGGGCCTCGGCGGCGCGCTCGCCCCCGCTTCCTGCCCCGGCCCCCGCGTCGACCAGCGACAGGTAGTTCAGCGACAGGTGGCTGATCACGTCCCACAGCCGCCGCCCCTCGGTCAGCCCCGACCAGGGCGAGGAGGGGCCCGCGATCACCGAGATCTCCCGCCAGCCCAGGTCCTGGTCCGAGGTCAGGCGCGGGGCCGCCCCGGCCTCGCGCATCAGGTAGCCGGGCAGGTGGCGGTTGGAGCACATCAGGTCGAGCTGCACCGCCTTCAGCGCCTCCGGGGCCCCGGCGCCCGAGGCGTCGACGACCGAAATGAACGCCTCCGACCCGCGGTAGAGGGTCAGCGCCGCGTCGCGGTCGCCGCGCAGGTCCGGGCGGCGGCGGGCGCGGCGGATCACGTGGAAGAAGACCTGGTCGTCGCGGTCCCGGGCGCCCATCCCCGAGGCCTGGAAGAACGGCGACAGCGCCCGCGAGCCGCCCCCCGTCAGCAGCCCCGTGGCCGAGAGCACCGAGTGCACCTCGAAGGAGGCGGCGCGGCGGTCGGGGACCACGTGATGCTCGCTGCGCGACGGCGGCAGGGGCACGGTGTTGGCGGGCTGGCGGAACAGGTTCACGGCCGGCACGCAGTTGAGGCGCAGCGCCTCGGGCCCCAGCTTTCCCGCCAGCTCCGGGAACGGCCGGTCCAGCCGGAACAGCAGCGTCGCCTCGGACCCGTCGCGGCGGTCGTGGGCGGCCAGCATCCGGCGCAGCCCCCCCAGCCGCAAAAAGCGGAAGCGGTCGGGAAAGGCGAAGAACTCGTGCAGCAGCCGCCAGCCGTCGAAGCGGCGATGCTCCGCCGGCAGCAGCGCGTCCCGCGGGTCCAGGTCGGGCGGATCGCCCGGCAGGGCCGCGGGCGGCGCCTCGGCCTGCACGCCCAGGGCCGCGACCGAGACCGGCTCGGGCGAGCCCAGCGCCTCGCATCCCGCCAGCGCCGCGGTCATCGCCTCGTGCAGGCGGGAGCCGAGACCGTCCTGGTCGGGGATGTAGAGGTCGAGATCCTCCGCCCCCAGCGCCGAGAGCTTGGCGCCCGGCGGGGTCAGCGCCAGGGTGACCAGCACCCCGGCCTTCGCCGGCGCCCGCCCGCCCGCGGCCGCGACCGAGGCCGCGTCGGGGAGGTACTTCACCTCCGCCACCCGGATCGGCCACAGCCGAAGGGCCCGGCCGGTGGTGAAGCGCACCGGCGCCTCGGCCGCGCCCTCCCCCGGCCGCCGTCCGCCTGGGGCGGCCAGCGTCAGCGAGGTCTCGCGGCGCAGCAGCCGGCCGGCGGCGAGCATGCCCGGGTCGGGGCGCATCTCGAACCCCGCGAGGATCATCGCGGGGGTGGGCGCGTTCAGGTGCGGATAGACCACCGACAGCAGGGTCTGGGTGAAGCGGGGATACTCCCCCTCCAGCTTGCGCTGCACCCGGGCGGCGAGGAAGGCGTAGCCGTCGAGCAGCCATTCGACGAACGGGTCCTGGCTCTCGCCCGTGGCGCCGATGCCCAGCCGCGAGGCGATGCGGCGGAAGCGGCCGCGTTTCGCGAACTCGGCCGCGTGGGTGCGCAGGTGGCGAAGCTCGGCGTCGTAGAGGCGGACCAGGTCCTCGTCCATCTCAGGTCTCCAGCCGCGCGTCGGAGCGCAGGTTCTGCGGGTCCCAGTAGGTGTCGATCACCACCGCCAGCGTGCTGTCGGCGCCCCGGATCTCCCCCCGGATGGCGAAATGCAGCGGGTTCTCGCGGTCCACGCCGCCGTCCTCTCTGGCGTGGACCTTCACCTCCAGCGTCTGCGGGACGATGCGGGGTTCGTAGGCGCGGATCGCGTCGCGGATCCGGGTCTCGATCTCCATCACCATCTGCATCGAGTTGCGCCCCACGAAGGCGCTGGAGCCGACGAAGGCCGGCAGCCCGTAGTTGAGGATCGAGTTGCGCACCTCCTCGTAGCCCTCGAACGGGTAGTCGGCGCGGCTGATCCGGTCCGCGTCCCGGTCGCGCAGCTTCTGCGAGAGCAGCGAGGCCTCGAGGCTGGCGGCGCTCATCAACGAGGCGACCTCGACCTCGACATGGGTGCGCAGGGTCTCGAAGTCGGCGAAGAACTGGTTGTGGCCGAAGCCCTCGACATCGGCGGCGAGCGTCTCCTCGGCGGCGTCGTCCTCGGGGTCGTCGGGGATCTCGGCCGACCAGGCGCGATAGCGCGAGGGGGCCAGGCGGCCGTAGAGGGACGGCCAGAAATGGACCTTCTCGTCCCCCGCCATGCGCGCGCCCCCCTCAGCCGTCCTGCGCGAGGGCGGCCACCGCGTCGGCGCCGGCGTCGAAGCCCAGGCGGCGCAGCTCCAGGATCGGCGCGTCCTGCTCGCCATGGGCGATCAGCCGCTGGCCCAGGCCCGCGGCATGGCCTCCGGCGAGCTCCCGGAACTCGGTCTTGCGGGCGAGCGCGAGCGCCGGGTCCCCGGCGCTTTCCGAGCCCGGGTAGCGGGTCGGGATCAGCACCGGCCACTGGCCGCCCTCGCGGATGGTCAGCAGGCCCACGGTCCAGACCAGGTCCTTGAGGTCGGCGGGCGGCTCGACCGTCAGCTCGGCGATCTCCTGGAAGGGGATCCAGCGGTAGGCGCCGTTCAGCACCGTTTCCAGCACCGGGCCGAGGCGGGTGTCGGCGTCGGCGGCCCAGTCGAAGCGGGCGGCCGCAGGCTCGGCCCCCGGGGCGGCGGAGACGATCTCCCCCGGCTCGGCCTCGGCTGCGTCGAGCGCGCGGGCGCGGGCGTCGGCGGCCTCCTGCGCGGCGCCGGAGGCCTCGAGGCGCAGGGCCTCGGCCAGGGCGTCGGTCCAGGGGCGGGCGCCGCCGAAGACGTCGGGCGCCAGATCGCCGGCGAAGACCGCGCGGCGGGTGCGCTCGGCGGCGATGGCGGCGGCGTATTCGACCGTCATCACCACCGTCGCCTTCTCCAGCCCCTCCAGCACGCCGAGCGCACGCTCGGCCCGGTCGAGGTCGCCCGAGAGGCAGGACAGTTCGAAGAGGAACGCGCGCAGCCGGGCGTCGCCCGGCTGCGCGCGGATGGCGGCCATCGCCGCCTGGACCGCGGCGGCGAGATCCCCCGCCGCCAGCGCCTGTTCGGCCGCCGCCAGGCTCATGCCGCGAGCCGCGTCGCAGGCCGCTGGATCACACCGAGTACTCTTCGTTCTTGGCGATGTTGTGCCCGAAGTTGAACTTGTCGCCCTCGGCGCCCTGCGCGGTCTGCGCGGTGTACTTGAGGTGCCAGGAACGGAAGTTCAGCGAGACGTTCTCGGTCAGCCGATCCTCGCCGCCGGAGCCGCCCTGCGACACGGAGGAGACCAGCAGCTCCTCGAAGGTGTAGACCATGTACTCGAGCGGCTTGCCGCCGGCCTTGCGCACGAACAGCTCGGCCTTCTTGATGTGCTGGCCGTTCGTGCAGGCCTTGAGCAGCGGCACGGTGGCCGAGTCGACCCACTTGGTGATCGACAGGTCCTGGAAGTTCGCCTTCCCGGCCCCGCCGCCGCCGCCGACGTGCATCGTGCCGGACTGGGACAGGCCCCAGGACCAGGCCAGAACGTCGATTTCCTTGCTGTGCTTCTTGTCTTCGGATTCGCCGGGGATGCCGTCGATCTTGAGGAACATGTCGACTGCCATGTCCTGCCCTCCGCTTTGCGAAATGTCTCCCAGGCGGGCGGATCATCCGCCCGCCGATAGCGCGCGGGGCGCGTTGTCAGGCCGCCTCGTTGGGCAGCTTCGACACCAGCCTCAGCGAGATGTTCGCCCCCTCGAACTGGTAGTGCGGACGCAGGTGGAACCGTGCGTCGTACTGGCCCGGATTCTCCGGGTCCTCGAATACGGTGACCATCGCGTCCCTCAGCGGACGCTTGGCCTTGGCCACTTCGCCCGCCGTCGGGTCCTTCTCGACGTAGTTCGAGATCCACGAGGTCAGCAGCCGCTCGAGGTCGTCGCGCTCCATGAACGAGCCGACCTTGTTGCGGACCATGTGCTTGAGATAGTGGGCGAAACGGGAACAGGCGAAGATATAGGGCAGGCGCGCGCCGAGCATGGCGTTGGCGGTGGCGACGTTGCCCTCGGGGTTGTCCTCGAACTTCGGCGGGTTGTGCATCGACTGGGCGCCGACGAACACCGCCTTGTTGGTGTTCTTCAGGTGCACCAGCGGCATCAGGCCCAGCCTGGCCATCTCCAGCTCGCGCCGGTCGTCGATCTGCACCTCGGTGGGGCACTGGCTGTCGAACTCGCCGGACTCGGTCTGGAAGACATGGGTCGGCAGCTCGTCCTGCAGGCCGCCGGATTCCACGCCCCGGATCCGCGCGCACCAGCCGTAGAGCTTGAAGGCCCGGGTGATGTTGGCGGCCATGGCGTAGGCCGAGTTGTTCCAGCAGAACTTCGAGGCGTCGTTGCCGCCCGTCTCCTCCTCGAAGTCGAAGGCGTCGACGGGGTTGTTCTCCCCGTAGGCCCGCCGGGCGAGGAACCGGGGACCGGCGAGGCCGATGTAGCGGCTGTCGTCCTTCTCGCGCAGGGCGTTCCAGGCGATGTGAGTCGGGCGGGCGGCGATCTCGGCGAGGTCGCGCTTGCCGGTGACCTCCTCCCAGCCGTCGCAGTCGAAGAGGTTGGACGAGACCCCGGTGATGAAGGGCGCATGCGCCGCCGCCGAGATCTTGGAGAGGTCGTTGAGCAGGTCCACGTCCGGGCCGGAGTGGTCGAAGTAGAAATCCCCGACCAGGCAGCCGTAAGGATCGCCGTTCATCACGCCGTAGCCGTCGGTGTAGATCTGCTTGAACAGAGACGACTGGTCCCAGTCGATGCCCTGGTAGTTCAGCAGCTCGTTCGACAGCTCCTGCTTCTTGACGTTCATCACCCGGATCTTCAGGTCGACGCCCGTCTCGGTCCGCTCGCACAGGAAGCGCAGGCCGCGCCAGGCGCTTTCCAGCGCCTGGAACTTCTCGTGGTGCAGGATCTCGTTCACCTGGGCCGAGAGCAGCCCGTCGATCTCGGCGATCAGCTCGCGGATGGCGCGCACCGCATGGGCGGGCAGCTGGCGATCCGACTGGCGCTTCATCACGTCGTCGAGGAACGTGGCCAGCGCCTTGACGCCGGTGCCCACCTCCTCCTTCGCGGCCTCCGAGCGGGGGCGGAAGGACTTCTCGAGCAGCGCCTCGAACTCGTCGGCCTCGGCGACGGCGCCGGCGGGGGCGGCGCCGGCCTGAGCGGTTTCCTCGGCCATTCTCAGCCTTCCTTCTGCTCGTCGCCGGAGGCGTCGTCGGGGGCGGGCGCGGCCGAGCTGGCCAGCGACTGCAGCAGCGACGGGTTCGCCAGCAGCTCCTTGATCATCTCCTCGGCCTCGGGCTTGCCGTCCATATGGGACAGCAGGTTCTTGAGCTGGCTGCGTTTTTCCATCAGCGCGGCCAGTTCGGGCACGTTCTTGACGATCTCGCCGGGGGTGAAGTCCTTCAGGGAGTCGAAGGTCATGTTCAGGGCCAGGTTCTCCGGCCCGCGGCCCAGCCGGTTCGTCACCGACATCATCGCCCGCGGTTTCACCGTCTTCATGTAACGGTCGAAATTCGAGGTCGAAATTTCCTTGAATTCACGATCCTGAACGGCCGTGGGCTTCTCCCCGGCCTCGGGATCGTAGTCGCCCTTCAGATCGGACATGACGCCGACGATGAACGGAAGCTCGATCTTCTTGCGGGCGCCGCCTGTTTCGAGGTCATACTCGATCTGAACGCGGGGCGCGCGGTTGCGGCCGATGAATTTCTGGCTGCTGTCCGACATGAAACCCTCCTTGACGTCACGCGAAGCCTATGCGCCCTCCTGTTTTGGCGCAAGGTAAAGCAGAGGCGTGGCGGACCACTCGACCTCCGATTCAGTGAGGATCTGCAGGAAGCTCATCTCCACGTAGGGACCCAGCTTTTCCAGGCAGATGGCGGCGGGGCTCGACGGCTC
This sequence comes from uncultured Albimonas sp., assembly GCA_964013055.1. GTDB lineage: Bacteria > Pseudomonadota > Alphaproteobacteria > Rhodobacterales > Rhodobacteraceae > Albimonas. Next base: position 553 of record CAXGVP010000192.1, on the reverse strand, counting down.
CGTCGCCTGAAAATGGCGGGCCAGGCGACCCAGCGCGCGGCGCACGTCCTGGCGTGAGGCGACGGTCCCCACGGGCGGCCGCGCAGGCGTCGCGGAGGCGGCGCCGCGCGACTCGACGCCGGCGGCCAGGACGCGGTGCGCCTCGGCCAGATCGGCAGCCAGTCCGCCCAGGGACTCGTCCCCCTCGGCCATCCTGCGGGCGAGCTCGGCGGTGGCCCGCTCGAGCGCGGCCAGCGCGCCGGCCTCCGCCCCGGAGGCGTCGCCGGCCGGCGGCTCGGCGGCGGCCCCGGGCAGGCCGGCCTCGGCGAAGTCGTCGATGCGCGCGAGGTCGAGCCCGGTCAGCGGCAGCCCGGCGCGGTCCTTGCCCCCCGAGGCGATCAGCGCGTGCCATTCCTCGAAGGTCGCGCCCTGCAGGTCGCGGATCCGCAGCAGCGCCTGGGCGACGGGGCTCGAGCGCGCCTCGCGCGCATAGTAGCCGAGCACCGCGTCGAGCAGCTCGATCGCCTCGGCGCGGGTGGCGAGATCGCCGACCGGCGCCGCCGGCGCGGCCGCG
>CAXGVP010000191.1:0-6693 GCA_964013055.1 uncultured Albimonas sp. | reverse complement strand
GCGCGGGCGCGTTTCGGGGTGCCGGCCATGCCGCCGTAGACGATGGAGGCGGAGGCGACCACGCCGTTCTCGACCTCGATCAGGAAGGCCCCGAGCGTGGCGGTGATGTCCTGGTCGAAGCGCTTCGAGACCTTGTAGACCTTCAGCGATTCCGGGGACTTCGGGCGCGGAATTCGCACGGCGGAGACGTATTCGCCCGGCGCGCGGTCCTGCTTGCCGTAGTCGAGGAAGAAGTCTTCCAGGGGGATCGTGCGGGTCGCCTCGCCGTGGCGCAGCACCAGCTCGGCGCCCAGCGCGATCAGGGGCGGGGGGCCATCGCCGATGGGCGAGCCGTTGGCGATGTTCGCGCCCACGCAGCCGGAGTTGCGGACCTGGGTGGAGCCCAGACGACGGACCATCTCGCCAAGGTCGGGGGATAGGCCCGACAAGGCCTCCGCGGCGCGTGCATAGGTGGCGCCGGCCCCGAGCTCGACATCAGTCGGCGTCTCGACGACGCGGTCGAAACCCTTGACCCGGTTCACGAAGATCAGCGTCGAGGGCTCCATCAGCCGCTTGGTGATCCACAGGCCGACGTCGGTGGCGCCGGCGACGATCACCGCCTCGGGATGGGCGGCGACCAGGGCGGCCAGCTCGTCCTCGGTGGCGGGCGCATGGGCGGTGCAGCCGGCGGCGGTCAGGGTCAGGCTCTCGGGGGAGGCGACCTCGGCCAGCAGGGGCGCGGGATCGACCTCCCAGTCCGGGGCCGGCAGGTCGTGCATCTTCTCGCCGGACTCGAGGATCGGCCCGTAACCCGTGCAGCGGCAGAGGTTTCCGGCGATGGCGTCCTCGACCGCGCGGCGAGGGGCGGGGCCGTCGGGATAGGCGCTCCACAGGCTCATCACGAAGCCCGGCGTGCAGAAGCCGCATTGCGAGCCGTGCAGCTCCACCATCGCCTGCTGGGCGGGGTGCAGCCTGTCGGGGCCCGCGATCGCCTCGACCGTGGTCACAACCGCGCCGTCCAGCATCGGCAGCAGCTGGATGCAGGCGTTCACGGCCCGGCGGCGAGGGATGCCGTCCTCGAGCCGGGTGACCGCCACGGTGCAGGCGCCGCAGTCGCCCTCGTTGCAGCCCTCCTTGGTGCCGGTCAGGCGGCGGGTCTCGCGCAGCCAGTCCAGCAGGGTGGTGCGAGGGTCGACGTCCGACAGCGAGACCGCCTCGCCGTTCAGACCGAAGCGCAGCGTGTCGCGCATCTCACGAGCCCCGGTAGGTCGAGTAGCCGTAGGGCGAGAGCAGCAGCGGCACGTGGTAATGCGTGTCCTCGGCGATGCCGAAGCGGATCGGCACGTCCGACAGGAACGGGGGCGAGGGCAGGTCCGTCCCCCGCTCCGCGAAATAGGGCGCGCAGTGGAAGACCAGCTCGTAGGCGCCTGCGCGGAAAGCGGTTCCCTCCAGCATCGGCGCGTCGGTGCGGCCGTCGGCGTTGGTCACGGCCTCGGCCAGCAGGTCGCGGCTGTCGGCCGAAAGCCGATAGAGGTCGATGCGGATCCCCGCGGCCGGGCGGCCGGAAGCGGTGTCCAGCACATGCGTCGTCAGTCGTCCCATCGGTCCCCCTGATGCGGGAAGGCGCGGTTGCTCCGCGCACTGCTGCGACGCATCAAAGACCGCTTGGGCGGCCTGCGCAAGGGGCGCGATCAGGCGGTGGGGGGCGGAGGGGTCGTGGGCTGCTCGCCGCGACGCTCGGCGCGGATCAGCCACAGGTTCCGCGCGTAGATGAAGAAGCCCAGCGACTGGCCCAGGATGAACACCGGGTCGCCGCGGTGGATGGCGTAGGCCAGCAGCACCGCAGCCCCCCCGATCGAGAACCACCAGAACGCCAGCGGGATCACCGAGCGCTTCGCCTTCTCGGAGGCGAGCCACTGGATCAGGAAGCGGCCCATGAACAGGGCCTGGCCGGCGAGGCCGACGAGGATCCAGATGAACTCGGCCGGGGTGTCCGCGCCCAGGAACTCGGCCAGCGCCTGCATCACGCGTCCTCGTCCAGGCCCGGGTCGACCGAGGCGACCGTCTGCACCTTGCGCCGGCGGATCAGCCACCACACGCCCGCCAGGTCCAGCGCGCCGACCATGGCGCGCCCGAAGTTGGTGTAGTTGGAATTCCCCGCCCCCCGCGCGCGGTGGGAGACGTCGACCAGCGCGATCCGGTAGCCCTCGCGTTTGACCAGCGCGGGCAGGTAGCGGTGGATGTGGTCGAAGAACGGCAGCGACAGGAACACCGCCCGCGGGAAGGCCTTCAGCCCGCAGCCGGTGTCGCGGGTGTCGTCGTGCAGCATCTGCCGGCGCAGGGCGTTGGCCGCGCGCGAGGCCCATTTCTTCGAGGCCGTGTCCTGCCGGTCCACCCGCTGCCCGGCCACCAGGCCCAGGGCGCCGGTCGCGTCGTCCAGCAGCGGCTGCACCAGCTTCGGGATCTCGGAGGGCGGGTTCTGCCCGTCGCCGTCCAGCGTGCAGCAGATCGGCGCGCGGGCGGCCCGCACGCCCGAGAGCACCGCCGCCGACTGCCCGCAGGAGGCGGCGTGGCGCAGCTCCCGCAGCCAGGGGTGGCGGGCGCGGGCGGCGGCGATGGCCGCGGAGGTGTCGTCGTCCGAGCCGTCGTTGACGAAGATCGCCTCGAACGGCGCGAGAGGCGCGCAGGCGGCCGCGATCTCGTCCGCCAGGGCGGCGACGTTCTCCGCCTCGTTCTTCATCGGGGCGATGACGGTGATGCGCGGGCTGGTCATGCAGGGTCCCTCGGCTCCGGGGGCGCGGTATAGCGCGCGGGGCGGCCGGGGGAAAGCGGCGGGTTGACGGGCGGGGCCGGGGCGTGGCGCCCCGGCCTCGGCCCTCAGGGGCAGGCGTCGAAGGCGGCGGCGCCCTCGCGCGTCAGCAGGCGCAGGGTGGTGACGCCGCCGCGGTTGGGGTTGAAGGCGGCGACCGAGGTCAGTTCGCGCAGCGCGGGGGGCTGGGCCTCGCCGGTGGGGTTGAGCGCCTCGTCGAGCAGGGCGCGGCGGCGATCCTCGATCCAGATCAGGGGGGCGTCGTCCTCGCGCAGGGACTGCGCCGCCTCGGCCGGCTGCAGAAGGCGCGTGCCGGTGCCCTGCAGGAACACCAGGCTCGGCTCGCGGTAGCTCTGGGTGTCGGCGGGGCGGCCGACGCAGGCCTCGTAAGGCGCCGCGGCCTCGGCCATCAGGGCGCTGGGGAAGCCCCAGGTGAGGGAGGGCAGGGCGAACTGCAGCGTGGCGGGGTAGAGGGCGAGGGCGGCGGCGAACATGCTCGCCACTGCGCCGCGGCGCTGCGCGCTCCACAGCGACAGCGTGCCGAGGGCGACGAAGACCAGGCCGGCGACCGCCAGCAGCGCGCCCCAGACCGACACGGTCCCGTTGACGTAGAGCGGCAGGCCGATCACCGCGAGGCCGAGCGCCGCGCCGACCAGGCCGAAGAGGATCGCCGCCGCCATCGACTGCCAGCGCCGCGGCGCCGCCACGGGCGAGGTCAGCCACAGCGCGACCAGCCCCGCCGCGGCCGGGGCGGCGGGCAGCAGGTAGTGGGGCAGCTTGGTGGGCGTCGCCTCGACGATCAGCCACCAGGCCAGCGCGACGGCCAGCAGCGGCGCCGTGGCCCGCGCGCCGCGGGTGCGCCAGGCGTAGGGGGCGGCCAGCAGGATCAGCGGCGCCCAGGGCCACAGCACCGCCCAGACCACGCCGAGGTAGGTCCCCGGAGGCGCGCCGTGCTTCTCCTGCCCCGAGGCGAGCTTGTCGAGGAAGTCGCCGCCCACCGAGTCCATCCAGAACATCCCGTCCGAGGCGATGTGGATCGCCACCAGCCACGGGACGACCAGAACCACGAACAGCACCGGACCCCAGCTCGCGAAGCCCAGCGCGCGGAACGGGGCGAGGCTGCGCTCGGCGAGCCAGACGCCCACCACCGCCAGCGCCAGGATGGCCGGCGCGATCGGGCCCTTGACCAGCACCGCGAGCCCCAGCGCCCCCCACAGGATCAGCCGCAGGGCCAGCGCGTCGGGGCGCGGGCGGCGGGCGTCCTCGGCCGGGGGCAGGGCGCCGGCGCGGGCGGCATGGGGATGCCAGGGATCCACCGTCCAGCCCTTGCCTGCGGGGGCGGAGGGCGCGTCGGGGTCGGGCACGTCCAGCGCCCGGCCGGCCGCGATCTCGATCGGCGGCGGCGCCGAGGCGAGGCCGGAGCGGGTCAGCAGCCGCACCCAGGCGCCGAGCGCGACCATGGTCAGCCCCAGCAGCATGGCGTCGGTCTTGGCGATGTTGGCCTCGCCCGCCAGCACCAGGGAGATCGCGGTCAGGCCTGCGGCCAGCGTCGCCGCCTGCGCGCCCATCAGCGGGCGGAAGGCCCAGGCGGTGGCGAAGACCGCCAGGATCGCGCCCAGAGCCGAGGGGATGCGCCAGGCCCAGATCCCGGTCCCCTCCGGCCCCCCGGCCGCGGCGACCGAGGCGGCCTGCATCCAGTAGATCCCCACCGGCTTCTTCCAGCGCGGCTCGTCCTGGAAGCGGATGTCGACGAAATCGCCCGTCTCCAGCATCTGCTTGGTGGCCTGGGCGAAGCGGGCCTCGTCGCGGTCGGTCACCGGCAGGTCGGCGATGCCGGGCAGGAACAGCGCCAGGCACAGGACCAGCAGGGCCAGCGTCCGGGTCCAGCCCCGCTCGGCGATCCCTCGGGCCGCGTCCTCGGCATGGGCGCCGAAGCGCTCGGCCAGTCGCAGGGGCAGGGAGGATCGCGCGGTCATCTCGGTCATCCGGTCGCTGGTCAAAGGAACGGCCGGCGGGGGCGCCGCCGGCCGGATACGAACGTCGACCCCGGGCTGGGCCGAAATGCGGCGATCCGTGGCGCGGAAGGGGGCTCCGCGCCGCGAGACCGGATCAGTCGGCCGAGGGCGGCGCCAGCGGGGCGTTCGGCGCGGCGTTGCCGCCGGCGGAGCCGTCGGCGGCCGGCGGCGTCAGCAGGCGCTGCAGGTCGGGGGCGAGCTCGTCGCCCTGCGGGGTGGTCAGCGGCGCCTCGTCGCCCGCGGCCGGCGAGCCGATGCGGTCGAGCACCGAGCGCTCGTTCGAGCTCTGCGCCGCGATCACGGTCAGCGTCAGCGAGGTGACGATGAAGGCCGCCGCCACGCCCCAGGTCGCCTTGGCGATCCCGGTGGTGGCGCCGCGGGACGACACCATGCCGCCGCCGCCGCCGCCGCCGATGCCCAGCGCGCCGCCTTCGGAGCGCTGCAGCAGAACCAGGCCGATCAGCACGGCGGCGAGGATCAGGTGGATGATGAGCAGGACGTTTTCCATGGGCCGGGCGCTCTTTCCTTCCGGGCCGCGCGGCTCGCGCGGAGGCGGAGCGCGCGCGGGCGCCCCTGTCGAACTTGGCGGCCCATCTAGCGCGGGCGGCGCGCGATGTCGAGACGCCCCGCCTGACGCGAGGGGGCGCTTGATCGCCGCGCCGCATCGGCGCACCTGATGGGACAGGACCGGGAGGAGACGCGATGACCGTCGAGATCAACGAGGTCGCCCGCCACGAGGGCGAGGCGATCCACGAGGCGACCCTGACCAGCGAGGCCGCGCGCGTGCGCCTGCTCGGCTGGGGCGGCGCGCTGCGCGACTGGCGCGCGGCGGTGGCGGGGGGCTGGCGGCCCTGCACGCTGGGCCTCGCGCGGGTCGAGGACTATCCTCTCCACTCGCCCGCCTACGGCGCGATCTGCGGCCGCGTCGCCAACCGCATCGGCGGCGCCCGCTTCACGCTCGAGGGGCGCGAGGTCCGCCTGACCCCCAACGAGGGCGAGAGCCTGCTGCACGGCGGCCGCGGCCTCGGCCGGCGCAACTGGCGCATGGAGGCGGCCGAGGGCGGCGTGCGCCTGAGCTACGCGAGCCCCGACGGCGAGGACGGCTTTCCCGGCGCGGTGGCCTTCGAGGTCTTCGTGCGGCTGCAGGGCGCGCGGCTGGTCTACGAGATGCACGGCCGGCCCGACCGGGCGACGCCGATCAACCTCGCCCAGCATGCCTACTGGAACCTCGACGGGGGCGGGCAGGTGCTGGACCACCGCCTGCGGCTCGACGCCGACGCCTGGGCGGAGGTGGACGCGCAGAAGATCCCCACCGGCCGGCTGATCCCGGCGGGCGAGGGCCTGCCGGATTTCCGCCGGGCGCGCACGCTGCGCGACGCGCAGGGGCGGGGGGTGGCGATCGACCACGCCTATTCGCTGACCGCGGGCCGCGACCCGGCGCTGCCGGCGGCGGAGCTGCTGAGCATGGCGGGCGACCTGCGGCTGCGGCTGTGGACGGACCAGCCCTCGGTCCAGGTCTACGACGCGCCGGGGCTTTCGGTGGCGGCGCCGGGCCTCGACGGGGCGCAGGCGGGGGCGTTCGGGGGGCTGTGCCTCGAGGCGCAGAACTTCCCCGACGCGCCGAACCGGCCGGAGTTCCCCTCCGCCGTCGCCACGCCCGAGGCGCCCTATTTCCAGCGGCTGGAGATCGAGATCGCCCCCGCCTGATCCGGCCCGACCCGATCGGGCCGGATCGCGGAGCGCCCGCCCCAGGCTCGATCCGGGGGATCCCCGGCGCCTCGCCCGTCCCCGGCGCGCCCGCGGCCGGGGGCGAGAGGCCCCGGGTCAGGCCCGGGGCGCTCGCGTGGGGCGGAGGTCGCGCCCGGGGGCGCAGGGCAGCGACGAGGGGCG
>CAXGVP010000190.1:0-6714 GCA_964013055.1 uncultured Albimonas sp. | reverse complement strand
AGATCAGGACGGTGACGCCGGGCGCCGCGCGCAGCTCGCGCTGGACGGCGGCGAGCTCGGTGCGCGGGTGCACGGTGACGCCCGTCCCGAATTCCCGGCCCTGCCAGCGCTCCGGCTCGTCGGCGACCAGCGCGATGCGGGCGACGCCCTCGGCCTGAAGCTGGGCGATCATGCGGGCGGGGTCGATCTCGCCGTCGACGGGCTGGCCGCCGGTCATCGAGACGAAGCCGTTGTGCAGCAGCTTGTAGGTGATCGGGGCCCCGGCGGCGACGGCGGCGCGGATCGCCATCAGGCCGGAGTGGAAATAGGTGCCGTCGCCCATGTTGGCGAAGACATGCGGCTCGTCCGTGAAGGGGAACTGGCCGAGCCAGGAGACGCCCTCGCCCCCCATCTGGCTCATCGAGTTGGTGGTCTCGGGGTCGCGCAGCATCGCGAGGATGTGGCAGCCGATGCCGGCCAGCGCGCGCGACCCCTCGATCACCTGCGTCGAGCGCCCGTGCGGGCATCCGGCGCAGAACGAGGGCGGGCGCTGGGCGCCGGCGGCGAGGTCGGGCGGACGCGCGGCCGAGTTGGGCAGCGGCACGCCGCAGGCGGGGTCGATCTCGTTCGCCACCCGCGCCAGCACCCCGCGCACCATCGCCGGGGAGATCAGGCCGAAGTTGGGGAAGGCCGGCTCCGCCGCGCGGGCGCTGTAGGCCTGGCCGCCGAAGGTCTTGCCCACGATCCGCGGGCGGTGCGGCGCATCGTAGAGATGGGCGCGGACCTGATCCTCGAGCAGGGGCCGCTTCTCCTCGGCGACGACGATCGCGTCGAGCCCGTCTGCGAAGTCCCTCAGGATCGCGTCGTCCAGCGGCCAGACCATGCCGACCCGCAGCACCTTCACCCCGAAGCCCGCCAGCGCCGCATCCTCGGCCAGGGCCTGCGCCACGTCCTGGGAGGCCTTGCCCGAGGTCACCACCCCGATGCGCGCCCCGGCCGGCCCCTCGATCCGGTTCAGGCCGTTGGCGCGCGCATAGTCCAGCGCGCGGGCGAGCCGGGTCTCGTAGAGGCTGCGCTCCTGCGCGAGGAACGGCGAGACGGGGGCCACGACGTGATCGCCGCCGCCCGGCGGCGTCACGATCCGGGGCCAGTCGGGGCCGACGCGCAGGGTCGCCCCGCCCTCGACCACGTCGGTGTCCAGCTTCAGCCCCACATAGCAGCCCGAATGCCGGCTCATGGCGATGCCGTGCAGGCCGAAGTCCAGGATCTCCTGCGGGGAGGCGGGCGCGAGGACGGGGATGCCGGCCGAGACGAAGTTGAAGTCCGAATAGGCCGCCTGGGTCGAGGACTGGGCCCCGTGGTCGTCGCCCACCATCAGCAGCGCGCCGCCTTTGGGGTTCGCCCCCTGGAAACTGGCGTGCCGGATCGGGTCCATCGAGCGGTCGAGCCCCGGCGCCTTGCCGTACCAGATCGAGAACACCCCCTCGACCCGCGCGCCGGGGAACAGGCCCACGGACTGCGCGCCCCAGACGGCGGTGGCGGCCAGGTCCTCGTTCACGCCGGGATGGAAGACGACGCCATGGGCGTCGAGCTCCGCCTTCGCGCGCCACAGCTCCATGTCGTAGCGCCCCAGCGGAGAGCCGCGGTAGCCCGAGACGTAGCCCCCGGTGTTGCGCCCCTCCGCCCGGTCGCGCCGGCGCTGCTGGATGGGCAGGCGCACCAGCGCCTGGATGCCGGTCATGTAGACCCAGCCCTCGTCCAACGTCAGCCGGTCCGACAGCGCGAAATCCATCCGCGCGGCGGGCCTGGCGCCGTCCATCGTCTCGGCCATCGTCTCGGCCATCGCGCGGCTCCTTCCGATCGATCCTGCAAGCCGCGCGACTCCGCCTGCATCCGGCCCGCAGGTCTGCAACATCGGCGACAGTCGCGGCCGCCGCGCCGGAGAAGAATGCCCATCCCGCGCCCCGGAGGCGCGCCCGCCGGAGAGGATCCCATGCGCCCCTATCGCTCCGCCAAGGTCACCGAGGGCCCCTCGGCCTCCATCGCCCGCTCGCTGTGGATGGCGGCGGGGGTCGAGCGGTCGGATTTCGGCAAGCCCGTCATCGCGGTGGCGAACTCGTTCACCGAGTTCGTGCCCGGTCACGTCCACCTGGCCGAGGTCGGCCGCCTGGTCTGCGACGCGATCCGCGAGGCGGGCGGCATCCCGCGGGAGTTCAACACCATCGCCGTGGACGACGGCATCGCCATGGGCCACGACGGGATGCTGTATTCCCTGCCCTCGCGCGACCTGATCGCCGACAGCATCGAATACATGTGCAAGGCGCATTGCGTGGACGGGCTGATCTGCCTGTCGAACTGCGACAAGATCACCCCCGGCATGCTGATGGCCGGCCTGCGGCTGAACCTGCCGACGATCTACGTCTCGGGCGGCCCGATGGAGGCGGGGCGCATCGGCCTGCCCGGCGCGGCCCCCGACGCCCACCGCCGCACCGACGCCATCGAGGCCTACGTCGCCGCCGTGAACCCCGCCGCCGCAGCCGCCGACGCGGCGGACCTCGAGGACGCGGCCTGCCCCACCTGCGGCTCCTGCTCGGGGATGTTCACCGCCAACTCGATGAACTGCCTGGCCGAGGCGATCGGGCTGGCGCTGCCGGGCAACGGCTCGCTGCTCGCCACCCACGCCGACCGGCGGGAGCTGTTCCGCCGCGCCGCCGCCCGGATCGTGGAGATGACCCGCCGGCACTACGAGGCCGGCGACGACGAACTGCTGCCCCGCGCCATCGCCACGCGGGCGGCGTTCGAGAACGCGATGACGCTCGACATCGCCATGGGCGGCTCGACCAACACCATCCTGCACCTGCTGGCCATGGCCCAGGAGGCGGGGGTCGACTACACCATGGCCGACATGGATGCGCTCAGCCGCCGCGTGCCGCACCTGTGCAAGGTCTCGCCCGCCAACATGACCTATTACATGGAGGACGTGCACCGCGCCGGCGGGATCATGGCGATCCTGGGCGAGCTGGAGCGCGGCGGGCTGATCGACGCCTCGGTCGGCACGGTCACGGGCGGCACGCTGGCCGAGGTGCTGGCCGCCTGGGACGTGCGCCGCACCGAGGCGGCGGACGTGCACCGCTTCTACCGCGCCGCGCCCGGCGGGCGACGGACCATCAAGGCCTATGGGCAGGACATGCGCTGGCGCGACCTCGACCTCGACCGCGAGGCCGGCTGCGTGCGCGACATGGCCCACGCCTGGTCGCCCGACGGGGGGCTCGCGATCCTGTCGGGCAACCTCGCCGAGGCCGGCTGCGTGGTGAAGACCGGCGCCGTGCCCGCGCAGATGCATGTCTGGCAGGGCCCCGCCCGCGTCTTCGACGACCAGGAGGCGGCGCTGGAGGCGATCGACGCCGGCCGCGTCGCGCCCGGCTCGGCCGTGGTGATCCGCGACGAAGGCCCGGCCGGCGGGCCCGGCATGCAGGAGATGCTCAAGCCCACCATGAGCCTCAAGGCCATGGGCCTCGACCAGACCTGCGCGCTGGTCACCGACGGGCGATTCTCTGGCGGGTCGGCGGGGCTCTCCATCGGGCACCTGTCGCCCGAGGCGGCGAACGGCGGGCCGGTGGCGCTGGTCGAGGACGGCGACGTGATCGAGATCGACATTCCCGCCCGCCGCCTGCACCTCGCCGTTTCGGAGCAGGTGCTGGCCGCCCGCCGCGCCGCGATGGAGGCCCGGCCCCCGGAGCGCCGCTGGAAACCCGCGCAGGACCGCCCGCGGGAGGTCTCGGCCGCCCTGCGCGCCTACGCCCATTTCGCGACCTCCGCCGACAAGGGCGGATTCCGGCGCGTGCCCTGAGGACCCGAGCCCATGACCCAGACCGGCCCGCGCATCGCCCTGCTGCGCCCCGTCCCGCCCGCGACGCTCGAGGCGCTCGAGGCCATCGGCCCCGTCGCCGGGGCCGGGCTGGCCGCCCCCGCCACCCCGGCCGAGCAGCCGGCCCTGCTGGCCGGGGCCGAGGTCGCCTTCATCACCGCCTTCGACGAGATGCGCCGGGCGCAGCTGGACCTCGCGCCCCGGCTGCAGCGGGTGGTCAGCATCGGGTCGGGCCTCGACCGCATCGACCTCGAGGCCTGCCGGGCGCGGGGGATCGCGGTGCGCAACGCCTCGGGCGGGGTCGCGGACGGCACGGCGGACATGGCCTTCGCCCTGATGCTCGCCGCCGCGCGCAACATCGCCGCCGGCGACCGCTTCGTGCGCGACGGTCGCTGGGCGGCGGGCGAGAGGACCGCGATGGGCGCCGACGTCTTCGGCGCGACGCTGGGCATCGTGGGCTTCGGGCGCATCGGGCGGGCCATCGCGCGGCGCGGGGCGGGATTCGGGATGCGGATGCTCTACACCGCCCGCACGCCCAAGGCCGACACCCATGGCGCCGAGCGCGCGCCGCTGGCCCAGGTGCTGCACGAAGCCGATTTCGTCATCGTCCAGGCCCCCCTGACCGAGGAGACGCGCGGCATGATCGACGCCGCCGCGCTCGCGCTGATGAAGCCGACCGCGGTGCTGGTGAACACCGGCCGAGGTCCCGTCGTCGATGCGCAGGCCCTGGCCGGGGCGCTGCACGCGGGCCGCATCGCCGGCGCCGCGCTCGACGTCTTCGACGCCGAGCCGGACGTGCCGGCCTGCCTGCTCGACGCGCCCAACCTGACGCTCAGCCCCCATGTCGGCGGCGCCACGCCCGGCACGCATCGGCGCCTGTTCGCCGAAGGGGTCGAGATCCTGCGCGAGATGCTGGCCGTCGCCGGCCCGGACTGAGCGCGGGCCGGGCGCGGGCGGGCCGGGGCCGGGCGCGGGCGGGCCGGGGACGGGCGAGGACGCAGGCGCGGGCGCAGGCGAGGACGCGGACGCAGGCGCGGGCGCGGGCGCGGGCGAAAATCTCCGCGACTGTCGCCCCTGCGCCAATCTCGCCGCCGCGTCTGCGCGACCCTGCCCGCCGGATCCGCACCGCAGGGAGGCCGCCATGCGACCCTATCGCTCCGCCATCGTCACCGAAGGGGCCGCCGCGGCCGCCGCCCGCTCCCTGTGGATGGCGGGCGGGGTGAAGCGCACCGACTTCGGCAAGCCGGTGATCGCGGTGGCGAACTCGTTCACCGAGTTCGTGCCCGGCCACGTCCACCTCGCCGAGGTCGGCCGCCTGGTCTGCGAGACGATCTGGGAGGCGGGCGCGATCCCGCGGGAATTCAACACCATCGCCGTCGACGACGGCATCGCCAACGGCCACGACGGGATGCTGTATTCCCTGCCCTCGCGGGACCTGATCGCCGACAGCATCGAATACATGTGCGAGGCGCATGCGGTCGACGGCCTGATCTGCCTGTCGAATTGCGACAAGATCACCCCCGGCATGCTGCTGGCGGGCCTGCGCCTGAACATCCCCACGATCTACGTCTCGGGCGGGCCGATGGAGGCCGGGCGCATCGGCCCGCCGAACGCCTTCCGCCGCACCGACCCGATCGAGGCCTACGTCGCCTCGATCAACCCCGCCGCCGCCGTGGAGCCGGCGCAGGAGATCGAGGACGCCGCCTGCCCCACCTGCGGCTCCTGCGCGGGGATGTTCACCGCCAACTCGATGAACTGCCTGGCGGAGGCGATCGGCCTGGCCCTGCCCGGCAACGGCTCCTTGCTGGCCACCCATGCCGACCGGCGCGGCCTGTTCCAGCGCTCCGCCCGGCGGATCGTGGAGATGGTGCGCGAGCACTACGAGCTGGAGGACGACACGCTCCTCCCCCGCGCCATCGCCACCCGCGCGGCCTTCCGGAACGCGATGACCGCCGACATCGCCATGGGCGGCTCGACCAACACCATCCTGCACCTGCTGGCCATGGCCCAGGAGGGCGGGGTGGACTACACGCTCGCGGACATGGACGCGCTCAGCCGCAAGGTGCCGGCGATCTGCAAGCTCTCGCCCGCCAACATGGACTGGTACATGGAGGACGTGCACCGGGCGGGCGGCATGATGGCGATCCTGGGCGAGCTGGAGCGGGGCGGGCTGATCGACGTCTCCGCCCGCCACGTCGCCGGCGGGACGCTGGGCGAGGTGATCGAGGCCTGGGACGTGCGCCGCACGCAGGACCCCGCCGTAGGCGAATACTTCCGCGCCGCCCCTGGCGGCCGGCGCACGGTGAAGGCCTGCGGCCAGGACATGCGCTGGCGCGACCTGGACCTGGACCGCAAGGCCGGCTGCATCCGCGACCTCGAGCACGCGCACTCCGCCGACGGCGGGCTGGCGGTGCTGACGGGCAATCTTTCCAGCGACGGCTGCGTGGTGAAGTCCGGCGCCGTGCCCGACCAGATGCGCCGATGGGAGGGGCTCGCGCGGGTCTTCGACGACCAGGAGACCGCCTTGGCGGCCATCGTCGGCGGCGCGATCGCGCCCGGCTCGGCCGTGGTCATCCGCTACGAGGGGCCGAAGGGCGGCCCGGGGATGCAGGAGATGGTCCTGCCGACGATGAGCCTGAAGGCCGCCGGCCTTGCCGAGAGCTGCGCGCTGATCACCGACGGGCGGTATTCGGGGGCCTCGTCGGGCCTCTCGATCGGCCATGTCTCGCCCGAGGCGGCCGGCGGCGGGACCCTGGGGCTGGTCGAGGACGGCGACCGGGTGATCGTCGACATCCCCGCCCGCCGCATCGAGCTTGCGGTGGACGAGGCGACGCTCGCCGCCCGCCGCGCGGCGATGGAGGCGCGGC
>CAXGVP010000189.1:0-6772 GCA_964013055.1 uncultured Albimonas sp. | reverse complement strand
ACCGCGCTGATCGACACCGGCAGCCGCATGGACGAGGTGATCTTCGAGGAGTTCAAGGGCACCGGCAACTCCGAGATCGTGCTCGACCGCAAGGTCTCCGACAAGCGCGTCTACCCGGCCATCGACATCCTCAAGTCGGGCACCCGCAAGGAGGATCTGCTGGTCGACAAGGGCGAGCTCTCCAAGATCTTCGTCCTGCGCCGCATCCTCAACCCGATGGGCCCGGCGGATGCGATCGAGTTCCTGCTCGGCAAGCTGAAGCAGACCAAGACCAACTCCGAGTTCTTCGACTCGATGAACGCCTGACGGGGGCTCATGCCCCCCGTCCTTCCCCCCCGAGACACGATTTTCGCCCCGGCCACAGGTCGGGGTCGCGCCGCCATCGCGGTGATCCGTGTTTCGGGGCCTGCGGCGGATGCCGCCCTTCTCGCCCTCGCCGGAAACCTGCCCGAGCCGCGCCGCGCCGCGCTGCGGGATCTTGCGTTCGACGGTGAGATTCTGGATCAGGCGCTGGTGATCCGCTTCGTCGCCGGCACGTCCTTCACTGGCGAAGACTCCTTTGAAATTCAGGGGCATGGCGGACCGGCGACGGTCTCCGCCCTGCTGTCTGCGCTGGCTTCCCTGCCCGGCCTGCGCCTCGCCGTGCCCGGCGAGTTCACCCGCCGCGCCCTCGAGGCCGGCCGCATCGACCTGCTGGAGGCGGAGGGCCTGGCCGATCTGGTCGGAGCCGAAACCGAGGCGCAGCGTCGCCAGGCCCTGCGCTCGATGCGCGGCGATCTGGGAGCGGCCGCAGCCGGCTGGCGCAAGTCCCTGATCCGCGCCCGCGCGCTGGTCGAGGCCGTGATGGACTTCGCCGACGAGGAGGTCCCCACCGACGTGACCCCCGAAGTCACCGCGCTGGTCGCCTCCGTCTCCGCCGAGATCGCCCGTGCGCTGGCAGGGGCCGCGGCCGCCGAGCGCATCCGCGACGGCTTTGAAGTGGCCCTGATCGGCGCCCCCAATGCCGGGAAATCGACGCTCCTGAACGCCCTGGCGCGCCGCGACGCCGCGCTGACCTCCGAGATCGCCGGCACCACCCGGGACGTGATCGAGGTCCATATGGACCTTGGCGGCCTGCCGGTCACCCTGCTCGACACCGCCGGATTGCGCGAAACCCTCGATCCGGTCGAGGCCATGGGCGTCGCCCGCGCCCGCCGCCGCGCCGAGGATGCGGACCTGCGGGTCTACCTCCTGGCGCCCGGCGGCGAGCTGCCGCCTGATGGCCTGCTGACTTCCGACGACTTTCTGGTCTTCAGCAAGGCCGACCTCGCCGAGGGCACGCCGGCCGGCCTCGCGATCTCCGCCGCCACCGGCGAAGGCGTCGACCGGCTGACCGCTGCCATCGCCGACCGTCTTGCCGAGCGGGCGGCCGGCGCGTCCTCGGTCGTCCGTGCGCGACACCGACGGGCGCTTGAGGAAGGCCTGGCGCATCTCGCGGCCGCCGAGACCTGGCTTTCCCGGGGCGAGGAGGCGCTGGACGTCGCGGCGGAGGAACTGCGTCTCGCCACCCGTGCGCTGGAAACGCTGCTGGGTCGGGTTGATGCGGAGCGCGTTCTGGACGATATCTTCGCCGAGTTCTGCCTGGGGAAGTGAGTCCGCCGGGCGTCCCCTCGACCCGCTCGGGAGCGTTTCACGTGAAACACCGCTTCGATGTGATCGTGATCGGCGGCGGCCATGCCGGCGCCGAGGCGGCGGACGCGGCCGCGCGCGCTGGCGCCGACACCGCCCTGATCACGCACGACCTCGCCCGTCTCGGCGAGATGTCCTGCAATCCGGCAATCGGCGGTCTGGGCAAAGGGCATCTGGTTCGCGAGATCGATGCGCTCGACGGTGTGATGGGCCGTGCCGCGGATCGCGCGGGCATCCAGTTCCGGCTGTTGAACCGCCGCAAGGGCCCCGCGGTGCAGGGTCCGCGCGCCCAGTGCGACCGAAAGCTCTACCGCCGAGCGGTGCGCGAGGCGTTGGAGGCTCGCGAGGGCCTGACCCTGATCGCTGGCGAAGTGGTCGACCTGATCCTGACGGGCGAAACCGTCCAGGGCGTCGAAATGGCCGACGGGACCCAGATCAAGGCGCCCGCCGTCGTGCTGACCACCGGCACTTTCCTGAGGGGCGTCATACACATAGGCGAACGCCGGATCGAGGGCGGGCGGATGGGCGACCGCGCCTCGATCCGCCTCGCGGATCGCATCCATGACCTCGCGCTTCCGCTTGGCCGCCTGAAGACCGGCACGCCGCCGCGCCTCGACGGGCGTACCATCGACTGGGCGCAGCTCGAGGCGCAGCCGGGCGATGAGACGCCGGAGGTGTTCTCGTTCCTCTCCATCGCGCCCGAGGCGCGGCAGATCCCCTGCCACATCACCCGCACGACCGAGCGGACGCACGAGATCATCCGCGCCAACCTCTCCCGCTCGGCGATGTACGGCGGCCATATCGAGGGCGTCGGGCCGCGCTATTGCCCCTCGATCGAGGACAAGGTGGTTCGCTTCGCCGAGAAGACCTCGCACCAGGTGTTCCTGGAACCCGAGGGCTTGGATGATCCGACCGTCTATCCCAACGGCATCTCGACCTCGCTGCCCGAGGAGGTCCAGCACGACTATGTCCGCTCGATCCCCGGCCTGGAGCGGGTGGAGATCCTGCAGCCGGGCTATGCGATCGAATACGACTACGTCGATCCCCGGGCGCTGACCTCCGGGCTGGCGCTGAAAGCACTGTCCGGGCTGTTCCTTGCCGGCCAGATCAATGGGACGACGGGCTATGAGGAGGCCGGCGCGCAAGGTCTCGTGGCCGGCCTCAATGCGGCGAGGCTGGCCAGGGGCGAGGCGCCGGTGGTGTTCGACCGGGCCGAGGGTTACCTTGGGGTGATGATCGACGACCTGGTGACGCGCGGCGTGGCCGAGCCTTACCGGATGTTCACCTCTCGCGCCGAGTATCGCCTGACCCTGCGGGCGGACAACGCGGATCAGCGGCTGACGCCGAAGGGTCTCGCGCTGGGCTGCATCTCGCCGGCGCGGGCTGAGGCCTTTGCCGCGAAGATGCAGGCGTTGGAGGCCGCCCGTGCCCTCGGCGAGTCGCTGTCGCTGACGCCGACGGAGGCTCGGCGCCACGGCATCGGAGTCTCGCAGGATGGGCAGCGCCGCACGGCACTGCAGCTGCTCGCGCATGGCGAGGAGAGCCTGGGTTCGCTTGCCCGGATCTGGCCGGAGCTGTCGGAGCTGTCGGCCGGGATCGCGCGTCAGGTTGAAACGGACGCTCGGTACGCCCGCTATGAAGACCGCCAGGCCCGCGACATCGCCGAGCTTCGGCGGGAGGAGTCCCAGGCGCTGCCGCGGGACCTCGATTTCGACTCGATCGCCGGTCTTTCCAATGAGTTGAGGGGCAAGTTGTCCCGCATCCGCCCCGCGACTCTCGGCCAGGCGGGCCGGATCGAGGGGATGACTCCCGCCGCCCTGACGCTGCTTCTGATCCACGCCCGTCGGCTGGATAGAGCCAGTCCGCAGGTGGCGGGGCTATGACGTCGGCCGAAAACGCACTCGCCCCCTACGGTGTTTCACGTGAAACACTCGGGCGGCTGGAGGTCCTCGCCCTCCTCCTTGCCAAATGGAACCCGAAGATAAACCTGGTCGCGCGGGGCACGGTGGAGGCCGTCTGGACCCGGCACATCGCCGATTCCGCGCAGCTTTATGATCTCGCGCCCCCGCAGGCCCGGACCTGGATCGACCTCGGGTCCGGCGGCGGCTTTCCCGGGCTGGTGATCGGCGCCATCGCGGCAGAGAAGAACCCGGCCCTCGACCTGACCCTGGTCGAGAGCGACGTGCGAAAATGCGCGTTCCTCAGCACGGCGGCCGGTGAGATGGGGGTCCGACTGAAGGTCCTGACCCGCCGCATCGAAGCGGTCCAGCCGGGGGCGCGCGACGTGATTTCCGCCCGGGCCCTCGCCTCGCTGGACAAACTGCTGGATTTTGCGGCTCCGCTGGCCGGTCCGGAGACGATCTGCCTGTTTCCCAAGGGCGCAGGGGCCGCTGGAGAATTGACCGAGGCGGCTGCGAATTGGCATATTCGACACCGCGCTCACCCCTCCAGGACGGATCCTGACGCCGTGATTCTGGAGATACAGGAGTTCTCGCGTGGCCCCCTCCACCGGACCTGACGGCGCTCGACGCCGGATTCTCGCTGTCGCCAACCAGAAGGGCGGCGTCGGCAAGACGACCACGACCATCAACCTCGCCGCCGCGCTGGCCGAACAGGGCCGGCGAGTGCTGATCGTCGACCTCGACCCGCAGGGCAATGCCTCGACCGGGCTGGGGATCGAGACAGCCCGTCGGGAGCGCAGCGCCTACGACCTGCTGGTCGGGCAGGAGGACGCCGCGGGCCTGGTCCAGCCGACCGCGCAGGCGAACCTCAGCGTGATCCCGGCGACGGGGGACCTGGCCTCGGCGGATGTCGAGCTGGTCGACGATCCCAACCGGGCGCGGCGGCTTCAGCGCTCGCTGCGCGATCCGGCGCTGCTGGCGGAGTGGGATTACATCGTCATCGACTGCCCGCCCTCGCTGAACCTGCTGACCGTGAATGCCATGGCCGCGGCGGACGCGGTGCTGGTGCCGCTGCAGTGCGAGTTCTTCGCGATGGAGGGGCTGAGCCAGCTGCTGACCACGATCAAGGAGATCCGGCGCGGACTGAACCCGGGGCTGGCGATCGAGGGCGTGGTGCTGACCATGTACGACCGGCGCAACAACCTCTCGGACCTGGTGGCCCGGGACGTGCGGGCCAACCTGGGCGACGTGGTCTATCGCACGGTGATCCCGCGCAACGTGCGCCTGAGCGAGGCGCCGAGCTATGCGCTGCCGGCCATCGTCTACGACTCGAATTCCACCGGGAGCCTCGCTTACCGCGCCCTGGCGCGGGAGTTGCTGGAGCGCGGATCGCGCGCGGCAGCCTGAGGCATCCTGTTGAGGGCAAAGGACAAAACATGAAGAAGCAGCAGGGCAGAGGACTGGGGCGCGGCCTGTCCGCGCTGATGGGCGACCTTGAGGAGGCCCAGGCAGGCGAGGCGAAGGCCGCCGCCGAGGCCATCGCCATCGACCTGATCCGTCCCAACCCGGACCAGCCCCGCCGGCGGTTCGGGGAGGAGGAGATCGAGGAGCTGGCCGCCTCGATCCGCGAACACGGGGTGATCCAGCCGCTGATCCTGCGCCCGCACCCCTCCGGCGAAGGCTTCGAGATCGTGGCGGGGGAGCGTCGCTGGCGCGCCGCCCAGCGCGCCCAGCTGCATGAGCTGCCCGCAGTGGTGCGCGAGCTGGACGACGCGACGGTGCTGGAATTCGCCATTGTCGAGAACATCCAGCGCTCGGACCTGACCCCGGTCGAGGAGGCGCGCGGCTACTCCCGTCTGATCGAGGAATTCAACCACACGCAGGAGCGTCTGGGCGTCATCGTCGGCAAGTCCCGCAGCCATATCGCCAACGCGCTGCGGCTGCTGACCCTGCCGATCTCGGTGCTCAAGCACCTGGAGGAGGGGCGGCTGAGCGCCGGCCATGCCCGCGCGCTGGTGGTGGCCGACGATCCCGCGGCCCTGGCCGAGCAGGTGATCCGCCGCGGCCTCTCGGTCCGCGAGACCGAGGCGCTGGTGCGCGACTCCAAGGCGGCGCCGGCCCGCAGGGCGCCGCCGGCGCCGCGCAAGGATGCAGACACGGTGGCGCTGGAGGCGGACCTGTCGGCGAACCTCGGCATGAAGGTGCGCATCGACCACAAGGGCGAGAACGGGGGAGAGCTGCGGATCTCCTACGCGGATCTCGATCAGCTGGACAAGATCTGCCAGGCGATCACGCGCTGACCCGCCTTCCTTTACGGAAATGCAGCGCCCCGGGCCCAGCCCGGGGCGTTTTCGTCAGCGCAGGGTGCTGAGGCGAACGACCAGCCGCTCGACCAGGGCGCGATCGGGGATTTCGTTGGTGGCGCGCAGCGAGAGCTCGGCGTCCAGGATGTGCTCCAGCGCGCGTTCCAGGGCCATGCCCTTCCACTGTCGCGACGCGCGAGCGAGCGCGTCGCGGCGCGGGCCGAAGATCGGCGGCCGCATGCGCCCGAGCGCCGCCTCGGGCCCGTCGGGGGCTGCGGCGAGCGCATGGAGCTGGCGGAAGGCCCGCCCCAGGGCCATGGCGACGCCGCCCGGCCCGCCGCCCTTGCCGGCGACGCGGGCGTAGGCGGCGAGCGCCTCTGCCGGCCTGCGGGCCACGGTGGCGTCCGCCACGGCGTCGGCGTCGCCCTCCACGGCCGCGGGCAGCAGGGCCTGCACCTCGGCGGCCTCCAGCGGGGCTGGCGCGTTCACGGCGTAGAGCGCGAGCGTGGAGATCACGCCGCGCACCTCCGCCGGCTCTGCGATGGCCGCGAAGGCGACCAGGGCGTCCATGGCGGGGGCCGATAGGGGCGGGTTCCCGGCCTCGGACAGCAGGGCCGCGATGCCCTCGGCGTCCAGCGCACGGGGGTAGACGGCCAACGCGGCGAGGTTCGGCGCGTCCTCGAACAGCTTGCGCAGCTTGGAGCGGGCGTTGAGCCGGCCGGCGGTGACGATCAGGCGGCCGGTCGCGGGCTCCAGCCCCTCGCAGGCGATGCGGAACGCCTCGGCCGAGCCGTCGGCGGCGCCGTCGACCAGCACCACCGGCTGACCGCCGAACAGGCCGCCCGCGCGCACCGCGTCGGTCAGCGAGGCGGGGTCGCGGCGCGCTTCGTCGGCGGTCAT
>CAXGVP010000188.1:0-6773 GCA_964013055.1 uncultured Albimonas sp. | reverse complement strand
TGCCCGACGGGGTCGCCGTGATCGACGGCCGCCGCGCCGGCCCCCGCCGCGGCCCGCCCGCGCTGGATAAGCCCCTGCCCGCCGCCCCCGCCGCCTTCCCCGCTCCGGAGCCCGCCGCCCCCGGCGGTCCCCTGGCCGGGCTGAAGGTCCTCGACCTCGGCGTGATCGTGGTGGGGGCGGAGCAGGGGCGGATCCTCGCGGACCTCGGCGCCGACGTGCTGAAGGTGGAATCGCGGGCGTTTCCGGACGGCACCCGCGCCTCGATGATCGGCGTGCAGATGACCGCCAGCTTCGCCGTCGGCCACCGCAACAAGCGCAGCCTGGGCCTGAACCTGCGCGCGCCCGAGGGCCGCGAGCTGTTCCTGCGCCTCGCCGCCGAGGCGGACCTGGTGCTGTCGAACTTCAAGCCCGGCACGATGGAGAAGCTGGGCCTGGGCCCGGAGACGCTGGCCGCCGCCAACCCGCGCCTGATCTCGGTCGAAAGCTCCGCCTTCGGCGACGTCGGCCCCTGGGCGGGCCGCATGGGCTACGGCCCGCTGGTGCGCGCCAGCGCCGGGCTGACCGAGCAGTGGCGCTATCCCGACGCCGAGGACGGCTTCTCCGACGCCGTCACCATCTACCCCGACCATGCCGCGGCGCGCTTCGGCCTCGCCGCCGCGCTGTCGCTGCTGATCCGCCGGCTGCGCACCGGGCGCGGGGGCCGCGCCTCGATCAGCCAGGCGGAGGTGATGTTCGCCCACCTGGAGGTCGACATCGCCCGCCGCGCCGCCGGCCTGCCCCCGCAGGCCCCCGGCGCCCCCTGGGGCGTGTTCCCCTGCGCCGGCGACGACGCCTGGTGCGCCGTGGCGGTCGAGACCGACGCCCATTGGGACGCCCTCTGCCGCGCGCTGGGCCGCCCCGCCGACCCGGGCCTCGCCACCGCCTCCGCCCGCCTCGCCGACCCCGCCGCCGCCGAGGCGCCCCTGCGCGCCTGGCTGGCCGAGCGCCCTCCGCAGGAGGCGATGGCCGACCTGCAGGCCGCCGGCGTCCCCGCCGGCGCCCTGCTTCGCCCCGTCGACCTGCCCGACTGGGCCGAGCGCCCCGGCCGCGGCCTCTACCGTCGCGCCCGCCACCCGCTTGTGGACGCCCCCTACCTCGAGGAAGCCGCCCCCGCCCGCGTCGACGCCTGGCCCGCGCCGCCCTCCCGCCCCGCCCCGCTGGCGGGCGAGCACTCGCGCGAGGCCGCGGCCGAGTGGCTGGGCCTGCCCCCCGCCGAGATCGACCGCCTCCTGCGCGAGGGGGTGCTGGAGACCCCCGACGCCCCCATCCCCGCCTGACGCCCCCCAAGGAGCCCCCCATGACCGATCCCGCCCGCGAGGTGCTCGTCGAGCGCCGCGGCCACGTCCTGCTCGTCACCCTCAACCGCCCCGAGGCCCGCAACGCCGTCAACGCCAGGGTCCACGTGGCGCTGGGCGAGGCGCTGGAACAGGCCGAGCACGACCCCGAGATCCGCTGCGTGATCGTCACCGGCGCCGGCGACAAGGCGTTCTGCGCCGGCGCCGACCTGGTGGCCCTCTCCCGCGGCGAGAGCCTGCGCCCCGAGGACCCCGCCCAGGCCGCCTGGGGCTTCGCCGGCTTCGTCGCGCACCCGATCTCCAAGCCGGTGATCGCCGCGGTGAACGGGTTCGCCCTGGGCGGCGGGACCGAGATCGCGCTGGCCTCCGACCTCGTCGTGGCCGCCGACAGCGCCAGGTTCGGCCTGCCCGAGGTGAAGCGCGGCATCCTCGCCGCCGCCGGCGGCGCCTTCCGCCTGGTCCGGCAGATCCCGCAGAAACAGGCGATGGAGATGCTGCTGACCGGCGACCCGATCTCCGCCGACGAGGCCAAGGCGCTCGGCCTGGTGAACCAGGTCGTCCCCCTCGACGGCCTGCTCGACGCGGCCTTCGCGCTGGCCGAGCGGATCACCGTCAACGCCCCGCTCTCCGTCCAGGCCAGCAAGCGCATCGCGCTGGGCATCGAGGACGGCCGCCTGCCCGGCGACGACCCGCAGTGGGCGCGCAACGCGCGGGAAACGAAGGCCGTCTTCACCTCCGAGGATGCGAAGGAAGGCCCGAAAGCCTTCGCCGAGAAGCGTCCCCCCGTCTGGAAGGCGCGCTGAGCCATGGCGATGACCGATCCCGAACGCATGCCCGTCATCGTCGGCGTGGGCCAGATCAACGACCGGCCCGAGGACCCCGACAAGGGCCTGGACTCCCTAGGCCTGATGACCCAGGCCCTCCGCCATGCGGCTGAGGATGCCGGCGGAGAGGGCTGGCTGGCCGATCTCGACAGCCTCGCCACCACCGCCCAGATCTCCTGTCCGCAGCTCGGCGACCCGACGCCGGCGCTGGCGCAGACGCTGGGGGCCGCTCCGGGCCATCTCTTCACCACGCCCACCGCCAGCGGCGACGGCCCGATCCGCCTGCTGAACGAGGCCGCCAACCGCATCGGCGCCGGCGAGGCGAAGATCTGCGCCGTCGCCGGCGCCGAGGCCCTGCGCACCGCCGCCCACCTGACCCGCAAGGCGCTGGCCGAGGGGCGCGAGCCCCCCTACAAGCCCGTCGCCGAGGTCGCCGCCGCCGCCGCCTCGCCGATCCGGCGGCGCTACGGTCTGCTGGCGCCGGTGGACGTCTACCCCCTTTACGAAGCCGCCACCCGCGCCGCCTGGGGCCAGAGCCTCGCCGAGGCCCAGGCCGAGACCGGAGAGATCTGGTCCCGCTTCGCCCAGGTCGCCGCCGCCTCCGACGGCGCCTGGATCAAGCGCGGCGCCACCGCGGAGCAGATCCTCGAGGCCGGCCCCGACAACCGCCCCATCGCGCATCCCTACCTCAAGCTGATGGTGGCCAATTCCTCGGTGAACCAGGGGGCGGGCTTCATCGTGACCAGCCTCGCCGAGGCGCGGCGCCGCGGCGTCCCGGAGGAGCGGCTGATCCACGTCGGCGCCGGCGCCGCCGGCCACGAGCCCGCCGACCCGCTGCTGCGCGAGGGCTTCGACGCCTCCCCCTCGATGGCCGCGGCCCTGACCAACGCGCTGGAATTCAACACCATCCAGCCCAGCGAGCTGGACCACGTCGAGCTCTACTCCTGCTTCCCCTGCGTGCCCAAGATGGCCCGGCGGATCATCGGCTGGCCCGAGGATCGCCCCGCCACCGTCTTCGGCGGCCTGACCTTCGGCGGCGGGCCGATCGGCAACTACATGGCCCACGCGGTCGTGGAGATGGTGCTCAAGCTGCGGCGCGAGGGCCGGCTGGGCCTGCTCTTCGCCAACGGCGGCTTCGCCACCAAGAACCACGCCATCGTCGTCTCGCGCCAGCCGATCCCCGGCGCGGCCTTCCCCAGGGACTTCGACGTGCAGGCGCAGGCCGATGCCGCCCGCCGCCCCGCGCCTGCGCTGGTCGAGGAGATGCCCGGCCCCGCCCGCATCGAGAGCTTCACCGTCCTCTACGACCGCACGGGCGCGCCCCGCTGGGGGGTGGTCGTGGCCCGCAGCCTCGACGGGGCGCGACGCTCCGTGGCGCGGATCCCGGCCGAGGACGCGGCCGGGATCGCCTTCCTCACCGACGGCAAGGTGGAGCCCGTCGGGACCGAGGGCGTGATCGAACCCGCCGGCGACGGCGAGCAGCTCTGGCGACGCTGACCCCGGCGGCCGGCGAGTTGACAGCTGTCAACTCGCCGGCCTCTGATCGCCGCCGGCCCGGACCAAGGCCCCGCGAGAGCAACGACCAGCCGGCCACGGGCCGGGGAGGACCCATGACCACACCCCTGCTGTTCACGCCCCTCGAGCTGCGGGGCGTGCATCTGCGCAACCGCGTCGTCGTGCCCCCGATGCTGCAATACAAGGGCGAGGCCGGCCTGCCCGTGGACTGGCACGCGATCAACGTCGGCCGCTTCGCCGCCGGCGGCGCGGGGCTGGTGTTCGTCGAATCCACCAAGGTCGAGCGGCGCGGCGCCGGCACCGTGGGCGACCTGCTGCTGTCCGAGGACCGCTTCATCGAGCCGATCTCCCGCCTCGCCCGGGTGATCGCCGAGAACGGCTCGGTCCCCGGCATCCAGCTCGGCCACTCCGGCCGCAAGGCCCGCGGCCGCTTCCCCTGGCAGGAACGCGGCCCGCTGGAGCGCTCGCCCGAGATCCCCGACTTCGACGCATGGGAGCCCGTCGCCCCCAGCGCCGTCCCCTTCGCCGAGGGCTGGCCCGCGCCCCGCGCGCTGGAGCTCTCGGAGCTCCCCGCCCTCATCGACGCCTGGGCCCAGGCCGCGCGCCGCGCCCACCAGGCCGGCTTCGAGGTGCTGGAGCTGCACGTCGCCCACGGCTTCCTGCTGCACTCGTTCCTCTCGCCCCACGCCAACCGGCGCGAGGACGCCTACGGCGGCTCCGAGGCCAACCGGATGCGCTTTCCGCTGGAGGTGATCGAGGCGGTGCGCGCCGTGTGGCCGGAGGAAAAACCCCTGTTCCTGCGCCTGTCGATGGAGGACGACGCCGGCTGGGGGCCGGCGGAGAACATCCGCTTCGTCCGGGCCGCAAAGCCGCTGGGGGTGGACGCGATCGACTGCTCCTCGGGCGGGACCACCGACAAGCCGCCGAGCCTTCCCACCGTGAACACCTATGGCTTCCAGGTGCCCTGGGCCGCCCGGCTGCGGCGCGAGGCCGAGATCGCGACCATGGCCGTGGGCCTGATCATCCACGGCGACCAGGCCGAGCGGATCCTCCAGGACGGCGACGCCGACCTGATCGCGGTGGGGCGAGAGTTCCTCCACAACCCCAACTGGGCGGTGGACGCGGCGCTGAAGCTGGGGCTCGACGGCTACGACGCGGCGCCGGTCCAGTCCGGCTGGTGGCTGTCCCAGCGCGCCAGGCGCGGCTTCGGCGGCAACCCATCGACCTGGCAGACCGGGCGCGCCGCCGACGACTGAGCCCGCGGACCAGGGGGCGACCCGGCTCGCCCCCCGGGCTCCGGACCGCTCGCCGGCCCGGCGCCATACCTTCCAGACGGCGGCGCGCCCCCTGCCCCTCCGCGCGCCTCACGGCGCCCGACAGGACGTCTCCCGCCAACCGCTCCAAGCGGCGGCGCGGCCCGATCATCGGGGAGGGGGCGGGCACAGCCGCGGATATCGGGCTCCGGCGGGATTGCGGCCCGTCGGCCTGCAGCTCCGTGAAGCCGGGCCCGTCGCGACCCTCATGCTTCCGCAAGGCGCGGGTCATCGCGTCGAGACGGGGGCGAGCACGCTCAAGTCGACCTCGCCGAGGTCGAAGGCTCGATCCCGTGCGCCCGCCCGAGGGGGCCCCGGCGTGCGGGGCGCCCGCCGCGGGCGGCGGAGCGGGGTCAGCGGCGGCCGGGGTGGCCGAAGACCTGGGGGGCGCCGCTGCGCCAGGTGCGGTGGCTCTTGCAGCGACGGCAGATGCGCTCGCCGGACCACTCGCTCTCGAACGGCGCGCGGCAGGTCAGGCAGTCGCGGGTGCGGGCCACGTCGTCGGCGCGGCGCAGCGGGCGGTGGAGCTCGTCCGACAGGTCGGTCATCGCGGGTCGTCCTCCTGGATCAGCAAGCGGGCGATGTCGCCCAGAGCCCGTTCGACGAGCTTGCGGCGGTTGGGGTCCTGCGCCTCGGCGGTCCGGGCGAAGAGACGGATCAGATACTGCGCCTTCAGCGCCGCCTCGGGCCAGGTCTCGGCCGGCTCGGCCATCAGCTGGGCCTCGAGCTCCTCCTGGCGGCGACGCAGGGCCTCCTGCGCCGTCTCGAAGTCCTTCAGCGCGTGGCGGCGCATGTCGGCGGCCATCTGGCCGGCGGCGGTGCGCCGCGCGTCGAGGTCCACGGGCTCGTCGGTCATTGCGAAGGCCCCGTCGGGACGCAGCCCGATCCCCGGCGGCGATAGGGCGGATCGCAGTCCCACACGTTGCCCGAGCCCGCCACATGGGCGTTCGCCGGCACGTCCAGCGGCACGCAGGCGCTGCCGCGGGCGTGGTAGCCGCGCTCGCATTTCCAGGGGTCGCCGAAGGTGGCGTCCACGAAATACGCGTGCTCGGGCACGGCGACCTCCACGCAGGCGTCGCCACGCGCGCTGTAGCCGCGCTCGCAGGCCCAGCCGGGCCCGGAGCGACGGTCGACGAGGTAGCCGTTGGCCGGCACGACGATCGGCTCGCAGCTGTCGCGCACGGCGCGGTAGCCGCGGTTGCAGGCCCAGCCGGCGCCGTAGGCCTCGTCGGTCAGGTAGCCGTGCTCGGGCACCGCCACGCGGACGCAGCCGCGGCCCTGCTCGACGAAGCCGCGCGCGCAGTCCCAGCCGTCGCCGGAATCGTCGAGATGGGCGTTCTCGGGCAGCTCCACCGGTTCGCAGCGGGCCTGCTCGACCTCCCGGTAGCCGCGCTCGCAGACCCAGCCGAGCCCGTAGGAGCGGCCGGTGGGGTAGGCGTTCGCGGGGGTCGCGACCGCCTCGCAGCCGCCGGAGGCCTTGCGGAAGCCCGCGTCGCAGGACCAGCCGCCGCCGTAGTCGCGCGCGGTGGCGTTCGCGGGCGGTCCGGATTCGGCCCCCGACTGGGCCCCCGACTGGGCCCCGGACTGGGCGGCTACGGGGAGGGCCATGGCGACGGGCGCGGCGAAGACCAGGCTCAGGACCGCGGCGGCGAGGCGCCGGCGCGCGCTGCGTGTCCAGCTCGAGAGGGGCCAGGTCGAGCGGGGCCAGGTCGAGCGGGGCCTGGGGGACCCAGGCCAGGTCGGTTTGGGTCCGGCGGGCATCCGCGTCGTCTCCTCCCCGGAGGGGG
>CAXGVP010000187.1:0-6777 GCA_964013055.1 uncultured Albimonas sp. | reverse complement strand
AAAGGCGGGCGATGTAGCGCCCGCCGTTGGCGCCGTCCGAGCCGGGGCCCGCCAGCCAGCCGATCGCCCGGCGCATCACCGAGGCCGGCAGCAGGTTGCCGTCCGCGCCCTTCTTGTCGGCCGAGGGCGGCAGCAGGTCGGTGTCCGCCGCCCCGCCCGGCAGGTAGACGTTCACGCTCACCCCCGTGCCCTCGAGATCCTGCGCCCAGACGCGCGAGGCCGCCTCCAGCCCCGCCTTCGACGGCCCGTAGGGCGAATAGCCCCGCCGCACCATGGTCTGGTCGGAGGTCGAGACGTTGATCACCTTGCCGCGGCCCCGCGCCACCATCGCCGGGACCGCCGCGCGGGCCATGTTGAAGGCGCCCGTCAGGTTCGCCTGCACGATGCGCCCCCAGGCCTGCGGGTCCGCCTCCCAGAACTTCGTGGGGACGGTGTTGAAGGTCTCCGAAATCGCGCGCATGCCGATGCCGGCGTTGTTGACCAGCACGTCGACGGGGCCGAGCCCGGCCTCCACCTTCGCGACCAGCGCCTCGCAGGCCGCGTAGTCGGCGACGTCGCAGGGCTCGGCCATGGCCTTCGCGCCCAGCGCGCGGCACGCCTCGCCCGCCGCCTCCAGCGCCGGCGAGGCGCCCGCGCCGGTCACGCAGACCGAGGCGCCCTGCCCCGCCAGCTCCAGCGCCATCTCCAGCCCCAGCCCGCGCGAGCCGCCGGTGACGATGCAGACCCGGCCCGTCAGCGGCCCGCTCATGCCCCCAGCCTCCGGCTCGCGAGCGCGGTGGGCTTGGTGGAGATGATATGGCTCATCATCGCCGCCGACGCCCATTCGGCGTCGCGGCGCTCCAGCGCGGTGACGATGTCGCGGTGCTGGGCGTTCGAGCGTCGCACATTGATCTCCTGTTCGCAGACGAAGCGCTTGATGGTCACCAGCGGCAGCGCGAAGGCCTGCGCGGTCAGCGCGCGCAGCTGGCTTGAGCGCGTGGCCCCGATGATCACCTCGTGAAAGCGCGCGTTGAGGTCGTAGAACCGCTCCGCCTCGCCCTCGCCGGAGGCGTCGCCGAGGCGGTCCATCGCCTCGATCAACGCCGTCATCCGGTCGAGCTCCTCGACCGTGATCCGGGTGGCGGCGAGGGTGGCCGCATAGCTCTCCAGCCGCGCGCGCAGCTCGAAGATCACGGCGACCTCGTGGAACGAGAAATCCGCCACGTAGCGGTGGCGGCTCTGGGCCAGCGCCAGCCCCTCGGCGGTCAGGCGGTGGAGGGCCTCGCGCACCGGGGGGCGCGAGGTTCCGGTCATCCGCGCGAGGGGCTCCTCGCGCAGGTGGGTCCCGGCGGGAAGCTCGCCCGAGAGGATCGCGGAGCGGATCGTCTCATAGGCGCGCTCGGCCGGCCTCTGCCCGGCCTCGGGCTCGGCGATCTGGACGTCGGGCGTATCGAGGCTCACGGGCGCCCCCCTTCAGTAGTGGGACAGGAGCGAGCCGTAGCCCTGGATCTTGTCCTCGATGCCGTTCATGCGCAGCGCATGCCAGTAGGTGGCGGTGTTGATCGCGATCACCGGCTTGTCCATCCAGAACTCGGCGATGCCGCCGACGCGCGCCATGGCCAGGTTGGTGCCCGCCTGGATGATCGCCTCGACCGAGGGGTCGTTCACCTCGATCAGCGCGTCGCGCAGGGTCTTCTCGGTCTCGTGGGCGATCAGCATCGGCGAGGCGCATTTCAGCCCCTTCACCTGCACCACCTCGTAGCCGCAGTCGGTGAAGTAGCGCTCCACCTGCTTGTCGCCGACGGGCATGTAGGGGGTGATCACGGCGATCTTCTTGATGTCGCCGAAGCACTTGAGCGCGTTCATGCAGGCGTCCGAGCCCATCGCGACGGGCATCCCCGCCCGCTCGACGATCTCGGCCTGCAGCTTGTCGGCGCGCTCCTTGCCGTCCCAGAAGGTCTCGGCGGACATGCCCATGATCATCGCGCCGGGCGAGCAGGTCTTGACCGCGTCGATCGCATCCATCGTGGCCGCGCGGATGCCCATGACGAGGTTGTTGAAATCCTCGTCCGAGTGCACGGGGCTGTCCGGGATGATGATGCGGCTGAAGTGGTTGGTCACGCCGACCGGGCGCATGTCGTCGAACTCGGGCTGGACCGAGGTGTTGGTCGAGGGCGCGATCACGCCGAACTTCATGCGGTAGCCGAGGGAGTCGGTCATCTGGGTCGTCTTTCCGTCAGATACAGGGTCGCGGGGGGCGATCTCTTGATCGCCGCGGGACCGCAGGGGCCCCGCGGCGGGCGCGGGCGTCAGGCGACCTCTTCCAGGTCGCGCAGCGACTGGATCATCGAGGAGCCCATCACGAAGGCCTTGTGGCGCACGGGATCGGCGGCGGTCTCGCGCATCTCCTGGTGGAAGGCCTCGCGGGCGGCGGGGTCGGTCTCGGCCATCATCTTGCGATTGCGGATCGACTGGGCCTGCACGGTGTCGATGCAGGCCTTGCGGCGCTGGCGGGTGTACTGCTCGGCGATCGAGAGTTCGGCCTCGCCCTTCCAGACGCGGGCCAGCTTCTCGCACAGGTTGACCGCGTCGTGGACGCCGCCGTTCATGCCCATGCCGCCCAGCGGGTTGTTGAGGTGGGCCGAGTCGCCCGCCAGGAACACCCGCCCCTTGTCGTAGGTCGCAGCCACCCGCTGGTGGACGCGGTAGGCGGTGGCGTGAACCACCTCGTAGGGCCCGTCCTTGGGGCACAGCGCCTGCAGTCGCTTCTCCATCTGCACCGGGTCCTTGATCTGCTCGTCGGTCATGCCCGGCTCGGTCGGCAGCAGGATCCGCCACAGGCTGGGGGTGCGCAGCAGCACCGCCCACTCGCGGGGGTCGGTGACGTAGGCGATGGGGGCCAGGTCCTCGATCGCCTCGGCGAAGTCGAAGGTGGTGGACATCGAGAAGAAGGTCTCGGGGATGGTCATCCCCTCGAACTCGATCCCGAGCATGTCGCGGATGCGGCTGTGGGCGCCGTCGCAGGCGATCAGGTAGCGGCCGCGCAGCTGCTCCTCCGCCCCGTCGGAGTTCTTCACCGTCAGGGTCACCCCGTCGGCGTCCTGCGTCACGCCGGTGGCGGTGGCGTCGTAGATGATGTCGGCGAGATCCCAGCCGTCGATCATGTCGCGCAGCTTCTCGGTCAGCTTCCACTGCTCGCACTGCAGGCGGTAGGGGTGGTTGGTCTCGCCCGCCAGCAGGCCGAGGTCGAAGGTCGCGACGACGCCCTTCTCGCGGTCGCGGAACTGCCAGTGGGGGCAGATCAGGCCGCGCTCGATCAGGTTGTCCATCACGCCGAACCGGTCCAGCATGTCCATGGTCGGGGGATGGAAGGTCGAGGCGCGCAGGTCCATCGGAAGTTCCCGGCTGCGCTCGACCACGGTCACGGGGATGCCGTCCATCGCCAGGCTGCACGCCGCAACCAGGCCCACGGGGCCGGCCCCGACAACCAGAACGCGCTCGTTCTCACCGCTCATCGACGATCCTTCGCCTCCTGCAACATTTCCTTGACAGCCCATCGGGCCGCTCCCAATGTGTACAAGTTGTCAGGACATATCAATCCGCTTTTTCACCGAATGTCCGGTGCAAGCGGATCGGGGGTCCGGACGACGCGCCATGTCGGCGCGCCGGCGGCGTCGGGGGGCCTCGGGCCTTCCTGCCGGATGCGCGGGAAACGAGGGGGATGCGAAGCCGTGACGTCCGCAAGCGGACCGGAGCGCCACAGCCGCAGGGGGCCGCGCCAGGCGCGTCGCCCTCGGCCCGGGTTCCGCGCGCGCCTGCGACGGACGGCCCGTCGCGCCCCCGGTGCACCCGAAGTCGACCCCAGTTTGTATACATGAAGCCGGGTCGGGCGAGGGTCTCTCACCCCTGCCCGGCTCCTCCCGACCGCCCCGCGCCACGAAGGGCGGCGGCGCCGACCCATCAGGAAAGGACCTGCCCCATGCCCAGCCTCACCCAATCGCGCCTTCTGACCGCCGCCGCGGCGCTGTTTGCGGGCGCCCTCGCGGCGGCCTCCGCCCAGGCCCAGACGGTCGCCATCGGCACCACCCAGGGCGGCGCGACCAACCAGCTCGCCATCGCCATCGCCAACGCCGTCTCCGAGGACGGGGCCGTGCAGATGCGCCCGCAGATCATGGCCAACACCTCGCAGTACATCCCCGTGGTGAACGCCGGCCAGATCGAGTTCGGCGTCGCGAACTACCCCCAGACCTGGTACGCGATCGACGGCACGGGCATGTCGACCGAGCCCAATCCCAACCTGCTGATGGTCGCCAACCTGTTCCCGTTCAAGGCCGGGATCGTGACGCCCGAGTCCGCCGGGATCAAGACCTTCGCCGACGTCAAGGGCAAGGGCGTGCCGCGCTTCCCCGACAACAGCCTGGGCGAGTTCGTGATCCGCATGGCGCTCGCCGCCGGCGGGCTGACCTACGACGACGTCACCGAGGTGCCCGTCGCCAACTTCCCGCGCATGTACGAGGCGCTGAAGGCCGGCCAGACGGTGATCTCGATCTCGGCCGTCGGCGCGCGTCCCGCCTACGACCTCGAAGCCTCGCTCGGCGACATCCAGTTCCTGTCGATGACCGAGGAGAACCTGCCCGGCATGAAGGAGCTGATGCCCGGCATCTTCCTGTTCCCGCTGGAAGCCTCCGAGGAGATCCCCGGTCTCGACGAGCCGGCCACGATCTTCGCCTACAACTACCTGCTGTGGGCCAACAAGGACGTCGCCGACGACGTCGTGGGCGCGGTGGTGAAGTCGATCTACAACCACGCGACCGACCTCAAGGCCTCGTCGCCGATGTGGAACGAGTTCGACCCCGCGATGCTGTGCAAGGAGGTCGAGCTGGACTTCCACCCCGGGGCGCTCGCCGCCTGCGAGGAGCTGGGCATCCTCTGACCGCGGCCTGACCGCATCCGCCCCCGGCCCCGTCGCGGGCCGGGGGCTCGATCCTTCCTCAAAGACATCGACGAAAGGCGGCCATGAGCGGGCGCATCCTCCTTCCGATCCAGTGGACCCTGTGCCTGTTGGTGGCGCTGCTGCCGGTGGCCTGGGCGCTGAACGCGCCGCTGTGGCTGGGCCTGCTGCTCTACCCCGAGCAGGTGGCCGGCCTGATGCTGGGCCTCGCGGCCTGCACCGTGTTCCTGCGCGCGATCCCCACGCGCAACGGCCCGCTGGTCTTCGTGGACATCGCCCTGGCGCTGGCCTCGCTGTGGGTCGGGCTGCACCTGCTGTGGCGCTTCCCGGTCCTGTCGGAGGGCGCGTTCTTCCACCCCGAGGAAAGCCTGCTGCTGGGCGCGGGCGTCGCCATCGTCTCGCTCGAGGGGCTGCGCCGGCTCGGCGCGTGGAGCCTGATCGCGATCCTGGGCGTGCTGGTGCTCTACACCCTGTTCTCGGACCTGGTGCCGGGCAAGCTGCAGGGCCGCCCGATCCCGCCCGCCGACATCGTGCGCTTCATCGGCGTCGATTCCGCGGCCACCCTGGGCTCGGCCCTGCAGGTCGCGGCCTTCGTGGTGGTGCTGTTCATCGTCTTCGGCCGGCTGCTGGTGATCACCGGCGGCGCGGGCGTGCTGACCGACGCGGCCCGGGCGCTGGCCGGCGAGAAGCGCGGCGCCACCGCCAAGATGGCGGTGATCGCCTCGGCCTTCATGGGCTCGATCTCCGGCTCGGCGGTGTCGAACGTGATGTCGACGGGGGTGGTGACCATCCCCGCGATGAAGAAGGCGGGCTTCCAGCCCAAGACCGCCGGCGCCATCGAGGCGGTGGCCTCGACCGGCGGCCAGATCCTGCCGCCGGTGATGGGCGCGGCGGCCTTCCTGATGTCCGAATTCCTGCAGATGCCCTACCGGGACATCATCATCGCCGCCCTGATCCCGGCGCTTCTGTATTTCTATGCCGTCTACGTGCAGATCAGCCTGCTGGCCGACAAGCACGACCTCGGCGCCGGCGAGCAGGAGGCCGCCAAGCCCGCGGCCGAGATCCTGCGTCACGCCATGGTGGTGATCGTGCCCATCGGCGCCCTGCTGCTGGGCATGTTCGCCTTCAACATGGAGGCCGAGCGCGCGGTGGTCTGGGCCTCGCTGGCGCTGCTGGCGATCGGGCTC
Source organism: uncultured Albimonas sp. (assembly GCA_964013055.1). GTDB lineage: Bacteria > Pseudomonadota > Alphaproteobacteria > Rhodobacterales > Rhodobacteraceae > Albimonas. The sequence goes on along the minus strand of CAXGVP010000187.1, from coordinate 660 downwards.
CTGAACCTCGCGGGCCTGCACCGGATCCGCTTCGCCGAGGTCGCGCGCGCCCTATACGACGCGGGGCGCGATGCGGCCGAGATCCTGCTGATCTGCGCGGTCGCGGGCATGATCATCGGGCTGCTGTCGTCCTCCGGCCTCTCCTTCGGGCTGTCGTTCGTGCTGCTGCAGCTGGGCGAAGGCTCGCTGCTGCTGCTGCTGCTGCTGACGGCGGTGGTCTCGATCATCCTCGGCATGGGGCTGCCGACCTCGGGCGTCTACCTGCTGCTGGCGACCCTCTCCGCGCCGCCGCTGGTGCAGCTGGGCGTGGGCCGTCTGGAGGCGCATTTCTTCGTCTTCTACTTCGGCCTGCTGTCGATGATCTCGCCCCCCGTGGCGCTGGCGAGCTTCGCCGCCGCCTCGATGGCCGGCGCCAGGGCGATGGCCACCGCCTGGGAGAGCGTGCGCCTGGGCTGGATCGCCTTCGTGCTGCCCTTCATCTTCGTCTACCACCCCGGCCTGCTGATGCAGGGCTCGGTGTGGGAGATCTTCGCGGCCACCGTCACCACCGTCGTCGCGGTGCCGATGATCACCGCCGCGCTGATCGGCTACGGCCGGCGCCGCCTGACCGTGGTCGAGCGGGTGGCGGCCCTCGCGCTCGGCGGCCTGTGCCTGCTGCCG
>CAXGVP010000186.1:0-6779 GCA_964013055.1 uncultured Albimonas sp. | reverse complement strand
CGGGTAGAGCCCGACGATGGCCAGCGCCGACAGCTGCAGGGCGATGAAGGCGATCACGCCCTTGTAGATCGAGGTGGTCTTGACCGAGCTCGGCGCCACGCCGCGCAGGTAGAACAGCGCGAAGCCGAAGGGCGGGGTGAGGAACGAGGTCTGGATGTTCAGGCCGATCATCACGCCCAGCCACACCGCGGTGACGTTGGCGGTGGGGTCGGCGAGCAGGATCGGGGCCACGATCGGCACCACGACGACCGCGATCTCGATGAAGTCCAGGAAGAAGCCCAGGACGAAGATCACCGCCATCACGATGACGAACTGCGACCAGAACCCGCCGGGCAGGCCTTGGAGGAAGTGGCGCACCAGCTCCTCGCCGCCGAAGGCGCGGAAGGCGGCCGTCAGCACCGCGGCGCCCATCAGGATGATGAACACCAGCGAGGTGGTCTTGGCCGTCTCGACCATCACGCCCTTGAGCGTGTCCTCGATGTTCATCACCCGGATGCCGGCCCAGGCCAGCGAGACCAGCAGCGCGCCGGCCGCGATCAGGGCGAGGTAGAGGCCGGTCTGGTCGTCCTCGGGCCCGATGGCCTTGATGTTCAGCGGCCAGATCGAGCCCACGACATAGAGCGCGATCAGCGAGCCGATGGCGATCAGGGCCGGCCAGTAGGCGCCGGGCTCGTTCTCCTTGAGGCGGTAGGAGGCCATGATCATCGCGCCGGCCGCGCCGATGGCGCCGGCCTGGTTGACGGTGGCCACGCCCGCGATGATCGAGCCCAGCACCAGGAAGATCAGCGCCAGCGGCGGCACCAGGATCAGCAGCATCCGGCCCCAGAAGCGCAGGTTCCGCTCGCCCTCGTAGGGGACGGCGGGCGCCAGCTTCGGCTTGAGCAGCGCGAAGACCAGGATGAAGGCCATGTAGAGGCCCACCAGCAGCATGCCGGGCACGAAGGCGCCGAGGAACATCTCGCCCGCCGAGGTGCCCGAGACGTCGAGCTCGGAGGGCATCGAGATCTCGCCCGTGGCCGCCTTGTGCAGCGCCTTGCGCGCGTTGGAGGCCTGGTCGGTGGCGGACGCCAGCTGGTCGGCGAGGATGATCAGCACGATCGAGGGCGGGATGATCTGCCCCAGCGTGCCCGAGGCCGCGATGGTCCCCGTGGCCAGCGGCTGCGAATAGCCGTTGCGCATCATCGCGGGCAGCGAGATCAGGCCCATCGCCACCACGGTCGCGCCGACGATGCCGGTGGTCGCCGCCAGCAGCGCGCCCACGAAGACGACCGAGATCCCCAGGCCGCCCGGCACCGGGCCGAACAGCTGCGCCATGGCGACCAGCAGATCCTCGGCGATCTTGGAGCGCTGGAGCATGATGCCCATGAAGATGAACAGCGGAATCGCGATCAGCGTGTCGCGTTCCACCTCCCAGTAGACCCCCCGGAGGTTGGTGACCCCCGCCGAGAGCCACTGGGACGGCCCCCCGACCTCGAAATAGGCGTCCGGCGAGCCGTCGAGCACGTAGCCCGTCAGCGCGGCCAGCGCGATGGTCAGGATCGCGGAGCCCGGCAGCGCGAAGGCGACCGGAAACCCGGAGCCCAGCGCGAAGGCCATCAGCGCGACCAGAACGCAGATGAAGAAGATTTCCATGGTCTCGTTGGTCCCTCGTCGCGCCTCAGGAGGCGGCCGCGCCTTCGTGGTCCTTGTGGCCCGGATCGCCGCGCCGGTCGGCGACCGCGTCCAGCATCATCGCCGCGAACTGGATCATCATCGAGATCGCGAAGATGCCCAGGAAGCCGGCCATCAGGTATTTGACGTACATGCCGAAGTTGGTCTGCGTGACCTCGAAGTTCAGCAGCGGCGCCATGATGATCGAGGTGCGCGAGCCCATGCCAAGCACCAGGATCGTCCAGCACAGCGTGGTCCCCAGCACGATCGCGCCGACCGCGTTGACCAGCCCGCGCGTCTTCAGCCCGAAGGTCGCGTAGAACACGTCGACGCGCACATGCCCTTCCTCCAGCAGCGTGTAGGCCGAGGCGAACAGGAACAGCGCCGCGTACCAGAAGCGCACCAGGTCGCCCATGAACGACTGCTCGTAGGAGAAGATGAAGCGCGTGATCACGATCAGCAGCTCGGCCACCACGATCATCAGCGCGAGCCACGTGAAGCCCAGCGTGCGGGTGAAGAAGGCGGTGACGAAGCCCAGCGCGATCAGCGGCAGGTGGATGTTGGCGCCGCGGAAGGCCGGGCGGCCGAGCTCGGTCTCCAGCTCCCCGCCCACCAGGTCGGCGAGCATTCCCTCGACCCGGAAGAACGAGATCACGGCGTCCACCAGGCCCACGTAGAGCACCGCGAAGAACACCGCGCGGATGAGCCAGAAGTTGAAGGCGGTGATCCGGTCGGCATCCTCGCGCAGGCCGATGACGGGCGAGCGCAGCACCCAGGCGCAGCCCAGCAGGGCGGCCAGCGGATACATCAGCAGCAGCAGCCAGCCGCGCAGGTCGCCCTCGCCCGCCAGCGCCTCTCCGGGGCCGGGGATGCCCACGATCTGGACCAGCCAGACCTGGATCACGAAAGTCGCCAGCACCGCCAGGTTCGCCCAGGCGAGGCACCGGAACACCCGGTCCACGCCATCGTTTCCGCCCGCGCGCCCGATGCGCCGGGTGGGGTCGTCGGCCGCGATCATCCGCACCTCCCTGGAATGAAAATCGCGGACGGGGGAAAACCCCCGTCCGCGTCCGAAGTCAAGCGCATCTCCTTGCCGCCGGTCAAGAAACCGGCGGGACGATGCAGTTCGGTCAGAGCCCCAGCACGCGGTTGCGCTGGTTCACGAAGGTCACCTCGAAGCCCTTCATGTAGCCGGCGAGGCTGCGAAGGTTCTCCTGGAAGCCGGAATTGATCCGCGCGGCGAGGTCCGAGTGGTCGGCGGCCTCCTCGAAGACCTCCTCCGCCGCCTCGCCGAAGCCCTCCCAGGCGTCGTCCGAGAAGCTGCGCAGCTCCACGCCGTTGTCGTTGACCATGCGGTTCAGGTACTCGCCGTTCAGCGCGGTCGCCTCGTTGTAGGAGTTCGCGAACTCCTGCTCGCAGGCCGCGGTGATGATCGCCTTCTCCTCCTCGGAGAGGTCGGCCCACCACTGGGCGTTGAAGCCCATGCACATGCCGCCGCCCGGCTCGTGCATGCCGCCGGTGTAGTAGTACTTCGCCGCGTCGAAGAACTTCATGAAGTAGTCGTTGTAGGGGCCGACCCACTCCGTCGCGTCGATCGCGCCCGAGACGAGGTTCTCGTAGATCTGGCCGCCGGGCAGCGAGACCACCGAGACGCCGAGCTTCGACATCACCGAGCCGCCGAGGCCCGGAATGCGCATCTTCAGGCCGCGCAGATCGTCGACCGACTCGATCTCCTTGTTGAACCAGCCGCCGGCCTGGGCGCCGGTCGAGCCGGCCGCGACCGCCTTGATGCCGAACTGGCCCGAGAGCTCGTCCCACAGCTCCTGCCCGCCGCGGAACTTCAGCCAGGCGGCCCACTCGGGGTTGGTCATCCCGAACGGCACGGAGGAGAAATACGAGAACGCCGGGTGCTTGCCGGCCCAGTAGTACTCGGCCGCCGAGTAGGCCTGCGCGTTGCCCGAGGCGACCTCGTCGAAGGCGTCGAAGGCGCCCACGCGCTCGCCCGCCGCGAAGTACTGGGTCTGGATCGAACCGCCCGAGATCCGGGTGATGTTCTCGGCCAGGCGCTGCGCCGACATGCCCACGCCGGGAAAGTCGCGCGGCCAGGTGGAGACGATCGTCAGCTCCTTGCGCGACTGGGCGAGAGCGGGGGCGGCGAGCGTCGAGGCGGCGGCGCCGCCGAGCGCGGCGCCCTTCAGGAACAGGCGGCGGTCCATCGGGAACTCCTGCGGTCGTGGGACGGGTCGGGGACCGGCCCCGATCCGAAGGTCGCCGCGGAGTTACCGTCGCGCCCGTTGCGCCGCAATGCGCCCGGACGAAATTTTCTAAGGGAACCGCATGATTTCGCGACATCTGTCGCAACGTCATGCGCTCGGCCGACGAGCGCCCCAACGTCAACCCGGCCCCGGCGCACGCGATCGGGCCGTCGCCGCGGCGCCCTGCGCCGCACGTCCCTTCGCGCTCCGATATGGCCAGACCTTCGCGCATCGCGCCCTTCGTCCCGTGCCGTCGACCCCCTGCGCCCCGCCCGCCCGGCCCAGCGCCGGCGGACGGCCGGCGGGGCGGACGGTCGGCGCGCGTCCCCGGCGCCCGGAAGGCCGGCGAGGCTGCGGCGAGAAACCGGAACGGCGGACGGTCCGGCCGGAGACCGGAGACGTCCGCCGCGAGCGGCGCCGCCCCGCAGGCGGCGCCGGAGCACACGGCTGGCCTCAGAGGCCGAGCACGCGGTTGCGCTGGTTCACGAAGTTCAGCTCGAAGTTCTTCATGAACCGGCCTTCCTCGCGCAGCGCGGCCTGGAAGTCGTCGTTGATCTTCTTGGCCAGCGGCGAGTGGTCGGCGGTCTCCTCGAAGACCTCCTCCGAGGCTTCGCCGAAGGCGTCCCAGACCTCGTCCGAGAAGGACTCGACCTGCACGCCATGCTCGTTGACCAGGCGGTTGAGGTAGGCGCCGTTGTTGGCGATCGCCTCCTCGGCCTGGTTGCCCAGCTCCTCGTAGCAGGCGGCGGTGATCAGCGACTTCTCCCAGTCGGTCAGCCCGCCCCAGAAGCCGGCGTTCATGCCGAAGGAGAGGCCGCCGCCCGGCTCGTGCATGCCGCCGGTGTAGTAGTACTTCGCGGCCTCGTAGAGCTTCATGAAGTAGTCGTTGTAGGGCCCCACCCACTCGGTCGCCTCGATGGCGCCGGAGACGAGGTTCTCGTAGATCTGGCCGCCGGGGAGCGAGACGGTGGAGACGCCCAGCTTCGACATCACCGAGCCGCCGAGGCCGGGAATGCGCATCTTCAGCCCGCGCAGGTCGTCGGGCGTCTCGATCAGCTTGTTGAACCAGCCGCCGGCCTGGGTGCCGGTGGCGCCGCAGGGCAGGCACTTCAGGCCGAATTCATTGCCCAGCTCGTCCCACAGGGCCTGGCCGTTCTTGAACTTGATCCAGGCGTTCCACTCGGTGTTGGTCATGCCGAAGGGCACCGAGGTGAAGTAGGCCCAGGCCGGATGCTTGCCGACCCAGTAGTAGTCCGCGCCGATGTAGGCCTGCGCGTTCCCCGAGGCGACCTCGTCGAAGACGTCGAAGGCGCCCACGCGCTCGCCCGCGGCGAAATACTGCGTCACCAGACGGCCCTCGGACAGCTCGGTGATGCGCGCGGAGAGCCGCTGGGCGGACGTGCCGAGCCCCGGGAAATCCCGGCCCCAGGTCGACACGATGATGATTTCCTTGCGCTCCTGCGCGATGGCCGGCGCCGCAAGCGTGGACGCGGCCACGCCGCCGAGCGCGGCGCCCTTAAGAAACTGGCGTCTCTCCATGAGATCCTCCCTGTATGTCGGCGCCGACGTACGGGGCTCCCTTCCCCTGGCCGGCGATGAGGGCGACTAAACCAGAGGGGAGGCGCCCCGACAATCGTCATTCAGCCGCTTTTCAGCCATTTTCGGCGCCTTCTTGCGGGTATGTCGCCCCTGCGGGAGGCCCGGCCGTATCGGAATCCGCCCCGCCGCCGAAGTTGACGTAGCGGCCGCCGCGGCGTCGCGCCCATGGCGCGCGCAGGCCCGTCGCGCTACCCATGCGCAGCGGGTGCGGACGAGCGGGGGACCGAGATGGCCGTGTGGCACATCATGCCGGATCACGAACTGGGCGGCGGCGGCGTGATGATCGCCCGCCTGCTCCAGGCCTTCGCCGAGATCGGCGAGGACGGCGGCCACCAGGCCCTGCTGCCGATCGACGCCGACGCCCGGATGCGAGAGGTCTTCGCGGGCCTGCCCCACCGGATCGGCGCCTTCCCCGGCCGCGGCTCGCCCGTGAAGATGGCCGCCGACATCCTGCGCCACGCGAAGCCCGGCGACGTCGCCCATGCCCACGGCAGCCGCGCGGCGATGGCGGCGAGCCTCGCCAAGCTCGCCCGGCCCTCGCTGACGGTGATCTACACGGTGCACGGCTTCCACGGCCTCGCCCAGCCCGGGCCGCTGGGGATCCGCAGGCGGATCGAGCATCTGCTCGCCCGCCGCGTCGACGGCGCCGCCTTCGTCAGCCACGAGGACAAGGCGCTGGCGGCCGAGCACGGCCTGCGCCACCGCGGCCCGGCCGAGGTGATCGAGAACGGGATGAAGGTCCCCGCCCCCGCGCCGGGGGCCGAGCGGGACGTGGACGTGCTGTTCGTGGGCCGGCTGGTCTACCAGAAATGGCCCCAGGCCTTCGTCGAGACCGTCGCCGCCCTGCCCCGCCGCGACGGCCGGGCCCCGAAGGTCGTGATGATCGGCGCCGGCGAGATGGCCGCCGAGGTCGACGCGCTCGCCGCGGGCCTGGGGCTCGAGAACTTCACCCGCCACGACGGCCTGCCCTCGCCCGAGACGCTGGCGACGATGGGGCGGGCGAAGGTGCTGGCGATGACCTCCCGCTGGGAGGGGCTGCCCACGGTCGCGATCGAGGCCGCGATGGCCGGCGCGCTGGTGATGGGCTTCGACATCCCGCCGCTGCGCGGGGTGCTGGCGCCCGACGCCGACGCGCTGCTGACCCCGCCCGAGCCTCCCGCGCTCGCCGCGCGCATCGGCGCGCTGCTGGCCGACGACCCCGCGCGCGAGGCGCTCGCCGGCCCGCTGCAGACCCGCACGCTGGAGCGGTTCGCGCCCGAGCGGATGGCCCGGCGC